>NZ_QPTY01000002.1:0-172772 GCF_005236045.1 Enterococcus sp. VV15 | reverse complement strand
TATATTGAAACTTACTATAACACAAAACGCATACACTCTGCCCTTGGCTATCAATCTCCTAGAGCCTTTGAAAAAAAATCCGCTTATTCTCTTAACTAAGTGTCTAGTTTTTCTTGACAACTCCAATGTCGATCAGGCACTCTTTTTATACAATCACTACTTCTCTTTTTGATATGTTTTTGTGTCTCTTTTTTTCCTTTTTTCTTCAGAATATTCTAAATTAGAAATTGATTTTTGAATTTTTTGTGTCTCCTGTAAAGTTCGCTGAACTTGTAAGAATGATTCTTCTTTGGGTAAATTAATTTTACTTAGAATATCGCTATTTTGATAAAAATTTGGTGCATTTACAAATTCTGGCATAAAAAATACCTACTTTCTAGTTAACGTTCCGGAGTAAGTCGCAATAATTATTTCCAGCTGATTTATAACTTTGTAAATACATACCAATAACCATTTCTTTTTTATTTCCAATTTCGTGATTGAGGAGGTCTAGAAGGCCAACCAACTTTATCAAAAATCATCATTCCTGTCACTCGTATCGTTTTAGAAGCTGCTCGTGAAAGTAATGGAGAAACTGTTAAATAATTTCAGTAACAGTTAAGTCATTAGTTGGGTTGCCAATGGCTACTCCATCCTTATCTAAAGGAGTTAATTCTATCTACTATAAGTAGTTGGTTCATTTACACTATCAGCAAATGTAGGGATTGTAGATCTAGCTACACTAACGCCAATAGTTAAAAGACCTAAAGATAAAATAAACTTGTTTTTCATTATGTACCACCTCGGAACCTAAGCATAGAAAAAGCTTTCCATGCTTAGGTTTTAACAGATAAATCAAGTTATATATTAGAAAATTCATAAAATATATTTTTAATGTCATAATCGTTTAATTTTTCTGGATTGTCATTTATTTATAAAAGGTATTCCCATTTAAAAAGAAAAGTAACAACTAACTTTCGGAGAAGTGTCGAATAGTAGTGTACCGTTTATTTTTTATTGTAATGGGAAGAATAGTTATTTTTTAGGTGAAGCAATAGTCGATCGAGTAATCATGTGCAATCTTTTTCTCAATAAGATCCCTAGATAAGCCGCTGCAGTTCCTTTGATCAGTTCTGGGAGTAGGAAGGGAACGAACCCACTTAAAAATGCCGTTTGGATCGATAATCCACCACTGATTTTCAACCAAAATGTGCCAAAAATCAAAGCAATCACAGAACCTAAGAGATTTGCAATAAAAGCTTGTGGATAATTTTCGCCCCATTTTTCAATCAGCCAACCAATCAGCAGGGTTTGAAAAATAAACCCAATCAAATATCCACCAGTAGGGCCAAATAGGACACCAATCCCACTAGTCATGCCAGAAAAAACAGGTAAGCCAATCAATCCTAACAATAAGTAGATAAAGACGGCTATCGTTCCTGTTCGTTTACCAAGGAAGGTGGCGGTCAACCCGATCGCAAACGTTTGGCCTGTTAAAGGAATGATACCTAAGGGGATGGTAAATTGTGAGAGGGCAGCGATAATCGCTGCAAATTCAGCCGCAAGTATAAGTTCTTTCAAAGATTTTGTCATAAGTTCTCCTTTTTGTTAACTTTATATTTTTTATAGGTTAACGAAATTGTACGTTATATACATAGAATTGTAAAGAGAAAAATGAAAATATGTTGATCCTAACCAATGAAACGGATTCAGAACTATTTAAACAAAAAACAAGCCGAATAGGAGAAAAAGAACGTCTTCCCAAAATAGCAGTTTTTTAAGCTAACTTTTTGGATCGTACTTCAAAAGCCAACTTCTTGAAATAAGTCTGAATTTTTCAAAACATGAGGAGCTGTTTCGAAAAATCCATTCTTATTGTCGGCGGAGCTGAACGGGCTTTTTCACAACCTTATCTACGGTGTTTAAAGAGCTGACTTTCGGCGTTAGCTTAAAAAAATAAAAGATATGAGAAGCTGTTTTCTATTTTTCTTCTCTAATGCTCAAGCCAAAGCGCTCTTTTCACAGCCTCTAAATAAAAAAGCCCAACTACCGAAGTGGTAGTGGGCTCGTAAACCAAAACTTTTGAAATTATAGGCTTTGGTTGTAGTATTCAACGACAAGTGCTTCGTCGATTTCTGGATATAGTTCGTCACGTTCTGGTAAACGAGTTAATGAACCTTCCAATTTTTCAGCGTCAAAGCTTACAAATGCTGGGCGTCCAACAGTTGCTTCAACAGCTTCTTTAACTGTTACGATATTTTGTGATTTTTCACGAACTGAGATCACTTGACCCACTTCAACGTGGTATGAAGGGATATCAACGCGTTTGCCATCAACAGTGATGTGGCCATGGTTAACTAATTGACGTGCTTGGCGACGAGTAGTTGCAAGACCTAAACGATAAACAACATTGTCTAAACGTTGTTCTAGTAAGATCATGAAGTTAACCCCGTGTTTACCTTCTTTGATTTTGCTAGCTTTAACGAACAAGTTACGGAATTGACGTTCGTTCATTCCGTACATATGACGTAGTTTTTGTTTTTCAGTTAATTGCATACCGTATTCTGATTGTTTACCACGGCTATTTGGTCCATGTTGACCTGGAGCGTAAGGGCGACGTGCTAATTCTTTTCCTGTACCTGATAATGAAATACCTAGGCGACGAGAAATTTTCCATGATGGTCCTGTATAACGAGACATTAAAATTTCCTCCAATAAATAAATGTAGTTTTTGGAGTAAAATAATCCGATGAAAAATTCATAATCGTGTAGTCCGTTCTTCAATCTTCACCTTTGCAGCCGCGGTTACACAATTGAACCCGAATCGGGGCAACGAACTAGGGACGTATTATTATTCTTCTGCTGCATTATTTTACACGAATTCCAGTATAAAGGAAATCACTTGGTGATGTCAAGTGAAAAAGCTTCTAAAAACGCTTTACAAACGCTTCTGCACTCTATAAAATAAGGAGGTATATGCCAAAAGCATGAAAATAATTGAACAAATCAAAGGAGAAAAGAGATGAACCCAGTATCACCGTTGTTTGAAAAGATCGATGCCTCGATCGAAAAGAAAGTCGACTTGTTCGACAATAGTTTTGCACGTTATGCACTACGCGCCATATTTGCTTGTTTATTTTTAACATTAGGAACAGCTGTGGCTTTTGCAATCGCAATGAAAGGCGAAGCAATCGCTCACGGACTTGGGAAGATCCTTTATGCATTTATGTTTAGTTGGGGTTTGGTAATGATTTTGTACATGAATGCAGAGTTAGGGACTTCGAATATGCTTTATATGACAGTTGGTGTTTATCGTAAGCGCTTGAATCTATCGAAAGCACTAAAAATTTTATTTACTTGTATTTTGTTTAATCTGATCGGTGGCTTGTTGTTTGGATTTTTGATTTCTGCTACTTCGCCATTTCAAAGTTTGGCATTGGACAATTATATGTTAGAATCAGTTGCAACGAAACTGACAAAGCCAACGATGACGATTTTGGTGGAAGCAATGTTTGCAAATATCCTAGTCAATACAGCTGTTTTGATCAGCATGCGTATGAAGGATGATGCAGGTAAAGCATTAACGGTTGTGTTCATTATTTTCATTTTCTCATTTTTAGGTTATGAACACGTGATTGCGAATTTTCCTGCTTTTACATTGGCTTTCTTTGCTTCAGGAGGGCAAATGGATGCGATGACGCTAGGCAACATCGTACATAATTTATTGTTTGCCTTGCTTGGAAATTATATAGGAGGCGGACTAGTCATGGGGCTAGGATACGCTTGGTTGAATCAGTCTAAATCAGCTTATGTGGACTGACCCCTTCGAAAGGAGGAGAAAAATTGGAGAAGCTTGTTTTTCCAAAAAATGAAGAGAAAGCTAAACAGATGGAAGACTATATGCGTAATCAGTTTTTATTTGCCGGCGTGCCAAAACCAGAACGAGCAAATCTGCAAAAAAAATTGTCGCTTGATAGTAAATGCCTATCTGTTTCAGAAATTATTGCTTTGGCTGACTATTATTATGGTCAAATCGAAAGAGAGTATCAGTATTTAGCCATCGATTTAGTCCAACGTAATGTTCAACGTTTTACTTTTGATGAGTTGCGGGCATTGATAATGCTTGTAGAAAGAAAAGAATGGTGGGACAGTATTGATCTATGGCGGAAAGTTTACAGTACATGGTGCCTTCACCATCTAGAGCAACTGGAATCAGTTTTTGTTGTTTTTGCGCAACAAGATGATTTTTGGTTGCGGCGTATCGCTATTACGCTACAATTAGGTTTTAAAGAAAAAACGGAGACACAGCTACTTGCAAAAGCAATCGAAGCCGACCGTATGACCAATGAGTTTTTTATCCAAAAAGCAATTGGGTGGGCTTTAAGGGATTATAGTAAAGCAGACGCAGATTGGGTAAGAGAACAATTAGCAAAAGATTTGAGTCCTTTGGCAACAAGAGAAGCAAGCAAGTATTTATAAGAAAGAGAGACGACAAAAAATGAAACGCAAACTATTTGCATTTGATATTGACGGGACATTGTTGGACACGAATAAACAAGCACTAGATAGCACGAGAGAAGCGCTCGATAAATTACGAAAAGCAGGTCATTTAGTGACGATTGCTACGGGACGTAGTCGTTTCCATGCACAGGAAGTGATCCGTGACTTAGATTTTACCAACTATATTTTATGTAATGGAGCTGCAGGTTTTTTAGATCATGAACAAGTCTACAAAAACCTTTTGGATCGTGAACAGTTAGACCGCTTTGTCGAAGAAGCACATAGTGAGAATATCGATACGGCATTTGTTAGTCTAGATAATATCAAGCGCTCTTCTTCGAATAATGTCGGAGTAATGGAAGAGGCAATGCATTCATTTGGCGCCGTTTTGCCTGAGCTGGATCAGTATTTTGTCGAGGAACAAGAGATTTACCAAGCTTTAGCCTTTTTTGATAAAAACTATGATGATCGTTTTGCTGATTATGATAAGATCCGTTTTGTACGTTGGCATGAAAATAGTGTAGACGTTGTTCCTCATGACGGTTCAAAAGCAGCGACGATCGTACATTTAGCTGATCAAGTCGGTATTGCGCAAGAAGATATCATTAGTTTTGGTGACGGACAAAATGACCGAGAAATGTTGCGTATGTCAGGAATCGGAGTAGCAATGGGAAATGCTGCGCCAGAAGTCCAAGCAGAAGCAAAATTAGTCACAGATACAAATGACCAAGATGGTATTTGGAAAGCGTTGAAAGAATTGGCTTTTATTTAGTCTATCCCTACTGATTATTCGAATGACGAGTCAAAAGTTAGTTTTGAGAAATTGAAAAGAAAAACGAACAATACGTTTTTGTATTGCTCGTTTTTTTTTTGAAATTTCCGAAAAACCTGGCTTTTGGATGCTGTTTATTCGAGAGTCTGTGGCAAAACTGATTTTTAGATTTGTCCTACATTCTTTTTCGACAATAAGAAAGGGTACCATATAGATACTTTTGACTCAGGTTTTAAACAAGAATAAACGGTGACGGAAGAAGAAAATCATCTTGATTTCTCAGAGCAAAACACTTCTGGATCGGCCTCAATCGTAGGGTTATAAGCTGTATTTCTCTAGATATGCTTGACAAATTGATCGTTTAGTCGAAGCTTTTTTTCGTGTTGCTGTATGTTAAACGTTTTCTCGGTAGTAGATGCTGAATAAATTTACTTTCTCAAATTAAGATATGAATAAAGCTGGTGTATTCTTTTAACTAAATGTTTTAGTGAAGGTGGGAAAAGGGTTTGTCTGTACGTCCACGGGGGGGATTTATGTAATCAGTGGCTCGGTTTTATGGGGAGCATCTGGGAGCGTCGACCAATACTTTTTTGAAAAAAATGCTGTTAGTACAGAATGTATTGTTGGTCTGTGGTTGTTAGGTGCTGGTTTTTTAATGTCTTTATGGGCTACGCAACGAAAACAGTTGACTCAACTGTTCAGTCGGCCGAAAGATATAGGTCATGTGTTGTTGTTTGGTTTTGCTGGTGTTGTGCCATCGAAATTTACTTATTTTATGGCGATCCGCTTGGGTAATGCCCCGACCGCCACTATTCTGCAGTTTCTAAACCCGGTTTTTATTCTGCTTTATTATTCGATCCGTCAGAGAACAGCGCCGCGACGAATTGATCTTTTATCGATTGTTTTATCGATTGCAGGGATCTTTCTGTTGGTGACTCATGGTAGTTTGAACCAGCTCGTTTTGTCACCTTGGGCTGTTTTCTGGGGGATCATGGCTGGGGTTTCAGCAACTTTATACACCTTGTTACCGAGAACCCTTTTGCGGACGTATGATGCTACCTTAGTAACTGGCTTAGTAATGTTAGCGGCTGGAATTGCTCTATTGCCGTTTATTTTACGGGAGTGGTCGTTGCATTTATCAAGATCGAGTATTCTTTCTTTGGCCTTTATTATTATTTTTGGTACATTGTTTTCTTATTTGTTTTATCTCAAAAGTTTGCAGTTTATCGATCCCACTACGACAGTTTGTTGAGTTCGTTTGAACCGTTAACGCCACTTTTTTATCTGTTTTATTCTTGAACACGTTATTTGATTGGTCTTCTTAGCATTTTTTACTTTGTTTTCAGAAGGTAAAAGTAAAGCATAGGAAATTCAATTATGGCAACACACGATCATATGATTTTTACTAGGAGTGAAGGATCATTGAATGGAGAGAACTAAAAGAATGTGGGGCATGTTCTAAATATAAATAAACTGCGGGAGCATAAGCAATTCCTACATAAATAAATAGAAAGCACTTGGAGTGAAACACTTCTGTCCCAGCCTCTTTTCTTTCTTCTATAAAACAACTATAATATAAAGTGACGTTAAAAGAGAAGAGGAAAAAGTGTGCGGGTTTTATTTATTGGTGATGTAGTAGGTTCAATGGGGCGAGAAATGATTACAGAGTATCTTCCTCGATTAAAGAAAAAATTTCGACCACAGGTGACGATTGTCAATGGGGAAAATGCGGCTGCTGGAAGAGGGATTACAGAAAAAATTTATAAGAAGTTCTTACAAGATGGTGTAGATGTGGTCACTATGGGGAATCATACATGGGACAATAGAGATATTTTTGAGTTTATTGACCAAGCGAAAAAAATGGTACGTCCAGCTAATTTCCCAGAAGGAACACCAGGACAAGGGATAGTATTTGTCAAAGTCAACCAGCTTGAATTAGCAGTTATCAATATGCAAGCTCGTTCTTTTATGGTGGATCTAGATGACCCTTTCCGTAAAATAAACGAATTGATCGAAGAAGCAAGAAAAAGAACGCCAATTATTTTTGTTGATTTTCATGGGGAAACAACCAGTGAAAAACAAGCAATGGGTTGGTTCCTAGATGGAAAAGTTTCCGCAGTCGTTGGAACACATACCCATGTGCAGACGAACGATGCGCGTATCTTGCCTCAGGGGACGGCTTATCTGACTGATGTTGGTATGACTGGTCCGTATGATGGAATCTTAGGTATGCGACGTGAACCTGTTATCGAGAAATTCCTAACTGCCCTACCTAAACGTTTTGAAGTGGTAGAAAACGGCAGAGGGATTTTGAGCGGTTGTTTGTTAGAGATCGATGATGTGACTGGAAAAGCAAAAACGATCGAATTGATCCAAATCAATGAAGATCGGCCATTTTTAGAATAGAGAGTGAGCGAATATTGCTAAAAGAAGCGAACATTCAAAAAGAAGTAGACAAGCTTATGGAACAATTAAGTCTGAATGAAGTAATCATCCGCTACAAAGAACTAGAAATGAAAGTACAACAGAATCACTATCTAACGCAACTTACAGAAGAAATCCAAAAAGCACAAAAAGAAGCAGTGAACTTTGCGCATTATGGCAAGAAAGAAGCGGAAAAAGAAGCGATTGCACGAGCGAATGAGCTGACTGAAACAATGGATCAGCATCCGCTTGTCTTGGCTTACCGCCACCAACTGGTTGAAGCAAACGACCTTTTACAACATTTGACGAAGATGATCCAAGAGGAAATCAATGAATGGATAGAGGAGGAAGAGCATGCCTCAAAAAACTAAGAATACTCCGATGATGGAACAATATTTAAGCATCAAGGCTCAATACCAAGATGCTTTTTTGTTCTATCGTTTAGGTGACTTTTATGAATTATTTTATGAAGATGCTATCAAAGCATCACAAATTTTAGAATTGACGTTAACGAGTCGCAACCGAAATGCAGATGATCCGATTCCGATGTGTGGCGTGCCACACCATGCAGCCCAAGGGTATATCGATATTCTGATCGAAAAAGGCTATAAAGTGGCTATTTGTGAACAAGTCGAAGATCCCAAGACAACTAAAGGAATGGTCAAACGTGAAGTAATCCAATTGGTCACTCCAGGAACAGTCATGGATAGTAAAGGTCTTTCGGCTAAAGACAATAATTTCTTGACAGCTGTAGTGAATGATGGAACTGATTTTGGATTTGCCTATGTTGATTTGAGTACGGGAGAATTAAAAACAGCCCATTTACATGATGAGGAAGCTGTTTTAAATGAAACTTCTGCTTTGCAGACCAAAGAACTTGTTCTGGGAAATAAAATCAGCGAAACACTTTCTGAACAATTGAAGAATCGTCTAGGTTTAGTTTTTTCAAAACAAGAAACAAGTGAAGAAAATGCGGAATTTAGTTTTTTGACAAGTGAATTGAATGATCCGCTTGAAAAAGAAGTGACTGGCAAATTATTGACTTATTTAGCAGTTACACAAAAAAGAAGTCTCTCACACATCCAAAAAGCAGTAGAATATCAACCCGATCATTATTTAAAGATGGACTACTATTCAAAATTCAACTTGGAACTAAGTCAGTCTATTCGGACAGGCAAGAAACATGGGACACTCTTATGGTTGCTGGATGAGACAAAAACAGCTATGGGTGGTCGTCTGTTGAAACAATGGCTAGATCGTCCTTTGATCCAGTTGAAGCAAATCAATGCACGTCAAAACATGGTAGATTCACTTTTAAATAGTTATTTTGAAAGATTGGATCTTCAAAGTGCCTTGACGAAGGTCTATGATTTAGAACGCCTAGCAGGAAGAGTGGCTTTCGGGAATGTCAATGGGCGTGACTTGATCCAGTTGAAAACTTCATTAGAACAAGTACCGTTACTTCGTCAGTTGATTGAAGGCATCAATGAAGGACAATGGACAGAACTATTAAAAGAAATGCAACCGATGGATCAATTGGTACGTCTGATCGATCAAGCGATCCAAGATGAACCTCCTTTACAGATCACTGAAGGAAATGTCATTAAAGATGGATTCAATGAACAATTGGATACCTATCGTTCAGCAATGAAAAATGGTAAGCAATGGTTAGCAGAGTTAGAAGCAAGAGAACGACAAAATACAGGAATCAAAAACTTAAAAGTTGGCTTTAACCGCGTTTTTGGTTATTATATTGAAATCACGAAAGCCAATCTTGCGAACACTGAACTAGAAAAGTATGAAAGAAAGCAAACATTAGCGAATGCAGAGCGCTTCATAACCCCTGAATTGAAAGAATTAGAAACACAGATTCTTGAAGCAGAAGAAAAATCAGTAGATTTAGAATATCAGTTGTTTTTGGCAGTAAGGGAAGAAGTGAAAAAAGCCATCCAACCATTACAAACACTTGCCAAGGCTATTAGTACAGCAGATGTTTTGCAAAGCTTCGCTACCATCAGTGAACGCTATCAATATGTGCGCCCTGAAATGGTTACAAACCGTCATGAACTAGTGATTCAAGAAGGACGCCATCCAGTAGTCGAAAAAGTTTTAGGACATCAAGAGTACATCCCGAATAGTGTGGAGATGGCAGAAGATGAAATGATCTTGTTGATAACGGGACCAAATATGTCAGGTAAAAGTACGTATATGCGGCAGTTGGCATTGACTGTTCTAATGGCACAAATGGGTTGTTTCGTACCCGCGCAAAAAGCCATCCTACCAGTATTCGATCGGATCTTTACTCGTATTGGGGCAAGTGATGATCTTATTGCTGGCCAAAGTACATTCATGGTTGAAATGATGGAAGCAAACCAAGCATTGCTCCATGCTACATCGAATAGCTTGATTCTATTTGACGAGTTAGGTCGAGGAACGGCAACGTATGATGGTATGGCATTAGCCCAAGCAATCATTGAGTATATCCACAAAAACGTACAAGCAAAGACATTGTTCTCTACACACTACCATGAATTGACTGTTTTAGACCAAGAATTACCTCAGTTGAAGAATGTCCATGTGGGTGCGGTGGAAAAAGAAGGGGAAGTGGTCTTCCTCCACAAGATGATGGACGGACCCGCAGACAAAAGTTATGGGATCCACGTAGCGAAAATTGCTGGCTTACCTCCTAAATTATTAGAGCGGGCAGCCAAAATTTTAGAAACTCTAGAAGCAGGCGATACTATCCATCGTTCAGTTGCTGTCGAGGTTGAAGCGGCGTCAAGTAAAGAAATCTCGTATCCAGAGGCTAACACGATACAAGAAGAGCCAGCAGAAACACAACAACTTTCATTGTTCAGTGAATTAAGTGAATCAGAAACAGCTGTTATCACCGCTTTAAAACAAATGAACCTTCTAGAAATGACGCCGATGGATGCATTGAATCAATTATACGAACTAAAAAAACAACTATAGGAAGAAGGCGTTGAGATGGCAAAAATTCAGGAACTATCGGAACGATTAGCCAATCAGATCGCAGCTGGTGAAGTTGTCGAACGGCCAGCATCCGTGGTAAAAGAACTCGTTGAAAATGCCATTGATGCCGGAAGTACGCAAATTGATATTTTAGTTGAAGAAGCAGGCTTGAAAAAAATCCAAGTCATTGATAATGGCGAAGGTATCTTGACTGAAGATGTGGAAAATGCGTTCAAACGCCACGCTACAAGTAAGATCCATAGTCGTGATGATCTTTTCCGCATCCGTACGTTAGGGTTTCGCGGAGAGGCGCTTCCTAGTATTGCTTCCGTATCGTTGCTCACGATTGAGACAGCAAACCAAGATGAAACACAAGGAACCTACTTAGAATTGAAGGGCGGAGAAGTAATAGAGCATCGTCCGGCGCCACTAAGACAAGGAACAAAAATCACCGTTGGCAATCTGTTCTTCAATACACCTGCACGGTTAAAATATGTAAAAACATTGCATACGGAGTTAGCCAATATTGGCGATATCGTCAATCGCTTAGCTTTGAGCCATCCCACGATTGCATTTCGTTTAGTCCACGACGGCAATAAAATGTTGGCAACAGCAGGAAATGGAGATCTAAAACAAACGATTGCGGGGATTTATGGATTAGCTACAGCAAAAAAAATGTTGAAAATCGAAGCGAACGATTTAGATTTTGAAGTCTTTGGGTATGTTTCCTTGCCAGAAGTTACTCGTGCAAGCCGAAATTATTTATCGACGATCATCAATGGCCGCTTCATCAAGAATTTTTCATTAAACAAAGCAATTGTGGCAGGTTATGGCTCGAAACTAATGGTTGGCCGTTTTCCAATTGCTGTTTTAGAAATCAAAATGGACCCGTTATTAGTCGATGTCAATGTCCATCCTACAAAACAAGAAGTCCGTTTATCCAAAGAACAAGAACTGACAGATTTGATTGCTCAGGCGATCCAAACAGCACTATCACAAGAAAACTTGATTCCTAGTGCTGCAGACAATTTAAGATTTAAGAAAAAAGTACCGGATCAACCAAAAGCTGAACAAATTGAGATTGATTTATCTTATGCGTTTGAAGAGCAGAAACCAAAAACCCCGCAAAGTTTGGGTTACGATCAAGCGACAGGCGCATTCTATGTTTCTGAGGAAAAGAGTCCAGTTGTGAACGATTCTGTTGATAACTCTGTGGAAAGTGTTGAAAACAATGAGGGATTTTCTGAAGAAACAGGGGATTATCCAGAAAAACAGAGGGAAACGGTGGATAAACCTGGTGATACTGTGGATAACTTTGTAGAAAAATCAGTGGATAAGTCTGCAGATGAGTTATCCACTGTGGGCAACTTTTTAGAACAAGAAGTTCCTGGTCAAGATGTAGCGGAAACTGTGCACGAGGAAGAACTAGCTTTACATCCAGAATTTGATTTAGGGAAAAAAGATCGTGGATTGGAGCAAGCAATCCAAAAACTCGAGACTGAAAAGGCAACACAACGTTTTCCTCAGTTGGAATATTTTGGACAAATGCATGGAACATATCTATTTGCTCAAAGCAAAGAGGGGCTCTATATCATTGACCAACATGCCGCTCAGGAACGGATCAAATATGAATATTTCCGAGAAAAAATCGGGGAAGTCACAGATGATCTTCAAGAACTGCTTGTTCCTTTTGTTTTAGATTACCCGAATAGCGACGCATTGAAATTAAAAGAGCAGAAACCTGTACTTGAAGAAGTCGGGATTTATTTAGAGGAATTTGGCCAAAATAGTTTTATTGTTCGTTCACACCCAACTTGGTATCCAAACGGGGAGGAAGAAGCGATCATTCGAGAAATGATCGATATGTTATTGTCCACTGGAACGGTTAGTGTGAAGAAGTTTCGTGAGGCAACGGCAATCATGATGAGTTGTAAACGATCGATCAAAGCGAACCATTATCTAAATGAAGCACAGGCTAGGGTACTGTTGAACGATCTTGCCCAATGTGAAAATCCGTTTAATTGTCCGCATGGAAGACCAGTATTGATCCATTTCACTAATTCAGATATGGAAAGAATGTTCAAAAGGATCCAAGATCCACATTAAGGCGAAGAGGGGAAAACAGATGAAAGTTGTTTTGGCTTCACAGTCACCAAGAAGAAAAAAATTACTAGGACGATTGGTTTCCACATTTGAGGTTCAACCTGCTGATATCGATGAAACGCCATTTGAAGGGGAAAACCCTAAACAATATGTACAACGAATGGCTCTTGAAAAAGCGAACGTTGTTAAAAGTAAACAACTACCAGATACAGTGGTCATCGCAAGCGATACGACGGTGGTGCTTGAAGACGAGATCATGGGTAAGCCTGAGAATGAGGAAGAAGCGCAAGAGATGCTTCGAAAACTAAGTGGCACGACCCATGATGTCTATACAGCAGTCGTTCTAACAGATCATCAAAAAGAAGAAAAAATCTTAGCACATGCGGCAGTTACTTTCTACGATCTAACAGATGCAGAGATCGCTGCTTACTTAGCAACTGGTGATTATGCTGATAAAGCAGGCGCATATGGTATCCAAAGCCTGGCTGGTGCGTTTGTCAAAGCAATTAATGGCGACTATTACAGTATTGTAGGATTTCCCATTGGTGCCGTCAATCAAGCACTGAAAAAATTTAACTGAAACTAAAAAAGACGCATTGTCAAAAGATAGTGGTAATGAGAAATTTTGGAATAATGGCTATTCGTCAAATCGTATTAATGCAAATTTGTATAAAACTCACGATGAATGTGGGACAAATCTAAAAATCAGTTTTGCTACAGACTCCGGATAAACGGCGTCCAAAAGTCAGGTTTTTCGGAAGTTTCTCAAACCTAAACGACTTTTGTCTCGAACTCATTTTATTTCCAAAGATTAGTCCTTGTTGCATATAGATGTCAAATTCATTCTAAAGAATTTAAAGATGTCTTTTCTATACTTTTGAATCATAAAAAATGTTGGCGAACTTCACCAACATCAAAAAGTATAGAGCTAAAAAAATGAGCCAAGTAACCTCGTTATGCAGTGGTTATCTGGCTCATTTTGTCTTACTTGATTTTTGCTTTTCCGACTTGTTCACCGTGGCGGACAAGTCCTGTTTGATCGAGTGATAATCCAGCTACTTTTTCATTGTTAGTTAGAACAACGAGGATATCGGTCTTTTTCCCTGCTTGCTCAACCGCAGCTAGATCCATTTCAGCTAAACGTGTATTTGGTGTGACAAGGTCGCCTTCTTTCACGTGTACAGTGAAAGGTGCTCCTTTTAACTCAACCGTATCAAGCCCCATATGAATAAGAACTTCAAGACCTGCATCACTTAAGATACCGATAGCATGTTGTGTTTCAAAAACGCTAGTGACTCTTCCGCTGACAGGTGCATACACATTGTTGTTTGAAGGTTCGATCGCGTATCCTTCACCCATCATTTTTTGAGAAAAGACAGGGTCATCAACTTCGATGATCTCTTTAACTGGTCCATCTGCTACTGCAAACAATTCTTCAGTAAGAGCTACGCTAGTTGTTGCTGTGTTGACTGGTTCGAACTGTTTTGGAGCAACAGTATTGCCGTCTGCTGTTTGTAATTGGATGTTTGATTCAGCAACAGGTACAGCTGGATCAATTTTATTTAAAATGCCTTGACGTCTAAAGATGACAGTCAAACCGAAAGGAACAATGACTGCAATGACCATTGCAATGATGAATGGTACCCATGCTTGTGCTTGGATAGCTAAGATGCCAGGTAGGCCTCCTACACCGATAGCATTTGCACGTACACCCATCAAGTTAGCAAACATCCCTGCTAGACCTGACCCAACCATTGCTGCCACAAATGGATAAACATATTTCAAGTTGATCCCGAACATTGCAGGTTCTGTTACACCTAAGTAACAAGAGATCATTGCAGGAATAGAGATTTGTTCTTCTTTTTTATTTCCTCTGTGTAAGAAGATGATTGCAAGTACAGCTGAACCCTGTGCGATATTTGATAGAGCAATCATAGGCCAGAGATTCGTTGAACCAAAATCAGCAATCAACTGCATATCGATCGCATTTGTCATATGATGCAATCCAGTAATTACTAATGGGGCATATAAGAAACCAAATACTGCACTGAATAGCCAGCTGATTGAAGAAGTCAACCCTGTATTTACGACATTTGAGATCCAGCTACCAATTGTCCAGCCGATAGGACCTAAAATTACATGAGCTGCTAAGACTGTTGGTACCAAGGAGAATAATGGTACGAAGATCATTGAGATCGACTGTGGGATATACTTACGGAAGAAAATTTCCAAATAAGCTAACATGAATCCGGCAAGCATTGCTGGAATCACTTGTGCTTGATAACCGATCATTTGAACTTGTGCAAATCCGAAATCCCAGAAAGGAATATCAGCAGCAGTTGTAGCTACACTATAGGCATTTAATAATTGCGGTGAAACTAATGTGATCCCTAAAACAATTCCTAAAATTTGTGTAGTACCCATTTTCTTCGCGATACTCCAAGTGATCCCGACAGGTAAGAAGTGGAAGATTGCTTCACCTGGTAACCATAAGAATCCATTGACACCATTCCAGAACTGAGAATGTTCAACGATCGTTCCACCAAGACTCGCAAATTGGATACCTTCTAATACATTACGAAAACCTAAAATCAGTCCACCTACGATAATTGCAGGAATCAGTGGTGTGAAAATTTCCGCTAAAACAGCAATTGCTCGTTGGACAGGATGAAGATTTTGCTTGGCTGCGACTTTACTTTGTTCTTTGGATACGCCTTCAACGCCAGATACAGCAACAAAATCATTGTAAAATGTGGCTACATCATTGCCGATAATTACTTGAAACTGTCCTGCGTTAGTAAACATTCCTTTGACACTGGGAATATCTTCGATTGCTTTTTCGTCTGCTTTTTGTTGATCATTCAAAACGAAACGCATACGTGTAGCACAGTGACTCACAGCGGCAATATTTTCTTTTCCGCCGATACTCTCTAGTAGTTTTTCGGCATCTGCTTGGTACTTTACCATAGGAATAAACCCCTTTCTTTTTAACTTGTGTATACAAGTTGTCCATATCCATACTATACTGTTTTATTTAGTGGATTGCAAGCGTTTTATTTGAAAACGAGAAAATCTTATAACTGCTATAAAAACGATGGAGTGAATGGAGCAAGAAAGTAGCCAGAACATTGAAATCATAAAAAAGCTGTAGTATAGTTGATTAACGAATAAGAGATTTCAACTGTTTAGTGGAGGAGAAAAGAATGAATAAATTCAATGAAATTTTTTTAGATTTGGAACAAAAAATTTTGGAAAAAGAATATCCTCCCCATACGTTGTTGCCAAGTGAGAATCAATTGATCAAGATTTATGGTGTTTCACGGGAAACAATTAGAAAAGCGCTTAATCTTTTGACAACAGAAGGTTATATCCAAAAAAAACAGGGAAAAGGATCAATCGTATTAGAACGTAATCGATTTGATTTTCCAATCGCTGGTTTAACTAGCTATAAAGAGTTACAAGAAGCACAACATATTCCTAGTGAAACGATCGTGCAGACGTTAGAAGAAACAACGGTCGATCAAGCACTTAGCGATGTTACTGGTTGGGTAAAAGGAACACCGGTCTGGCATTTGATACGTCAAAGAAAAATCAATGGGGAAATAGTGATCTTGGATAGAGATTATCTATTGAAGGACGTAGTTCCTGTGTTGACAAAGCAGATCAGTGAAGGATCTATTTATGAATACTTTGAAGATGAGTTACAGCTGACGATTGCTTATGCCCAAAAAGAAATCACCGTTGAACCTGTGACAGTAGCGATAGAAGAAGCTATGGATCTAAACGGAGACAAATACGTAGTGGTTGTGAGAGGCTTAGTCCATTTAGAGGATACGAGTTGTTTCGAATATACCGAATCGATCCATCGTTTAGACAAATTCCGCTTTGTAGAGTTTGCAAGAAGACGAAAAGTATAAACCTGTAGCAAAATGAGCAGATTGTTTGCTTCTCCCTCCTTTGTCATTATGATTAAAAGACAAGGAGGCGTTTTTGATGAACGAAATTGAAAAGAAAAAACAAGAGTTAAAAGAACAAGACCCAATTTCCTATGCAGTGACACAAGAAAACGCGACAGAACGACCATTCACAGGAAAATATGATGATTTTTATGAAAAAGGGATCTATGTTGATATTGTCAGTGGTGAACCACTATTCAGCTCTGCCGAGAAATATGATGCAGGCTGTGGGTGGCCAGCTTTCAGTAAGCCAATCACAAGAAAAGATATCAAAGAAAAAGCTGATTTTTCACATGGGATGCATCGAGTAGAGGTGAGGAGCAATCAAGCAGACTCACATTTAGGACATGTCTTCAATGACGGCCCCACAGAAAAAGGTGGCTTACGCTACTGTATCAATTCTGCGGCTTTAAAGTTCATTCCTTATGATGAAATGGAACAGCAAGGATATGGCGACTATCGCTCGTTAGTTGAATGAAAGGTCTGACCATGACAAAATTATCAAGTATAATCAAGAAAACGTCTAAGGTGGACAATCAAGTGGCTTTCAGTAAAAGAATGACCAATATCTGAACTTTTTATCCACGATCAAGCGCTGTGAACGATGAAATTTGACAAGAAATGCGAAAAAATTTTTTCGCATTTCTTGTTACCTACTGGGTATAGTCACAAATTTCATTGTTTGCGGCTTTTTTCGTCGTATTTTGTTGGTCCACTTATCGAGTCCAGTACTGTTTTTGATCTGTATCCGAGATGGTGGCTAGAGATGAGGGCAGAGAAATCAACACTATCAGATTAAAACAGCCATTTCTCTCTGTTCCAAAGTTTATGTGATTTTGGATTCATATGACTTGATGATGCGGGAACAAAAATAGCGACCTCTTTTTTCAAAAGCCAAAGTGTGCTACAATAGGAGAAAATATGCGAACGTATGTGTGTGAAAGAAAGAGGATAACAAGATGTATGAATATCTGACAGGTGTGGTCACTTTTATCAACCCCTATTACATAGTAGTGGAAGCAAATGGGATTGGTTATCAAATTGCTTTGGGAAATCCTTACCGTTACAGCAGTCAAATGAACAAAGAAGTAAAAATCTACGTCCATCAAGTCATCCGAGAAGATGCGCATCTTCTCTATGGCTTCGGTTCTCTAGAAGAAAAACAATTATTCTTACGATTGGTCAGTGTTTCAGGCATTGGTCCTAAGAGCGCATTGGCTATTATGGCTAGTGACGATCATTCGGGATTGATTCATGCAGTAGAATCTGGAGATGTCACTTATTTGACGAAATTCCCGGGTGTTGGTAAAAAGACAGCTCAGCAGATGATTCTCGATCTAAAAGGAAAATTTGGCGAGTTGAGCATCGAGACGCCCTTCAATTTATTTGATGAGACTACACTGCAAGATGCAACGGCTCTATCTGAGGCAATGGAAGCTTTATCTGCATTAGGATACAGTGAAAGAGAAGTCAAGCGTGTAGAAAAACAACTAAAAGAAGTGGAAAATCAAACCACTGATGAATATTTACGTCAAGCATTGAAATTGATGATGAAAAAATAAGGAGGGCTATGAATGACAGACGAACATCTATTATCGCCTGAAACGGGTGAAAATGAACTTAGTTTGGAAAAATCCCTCCGCCCGCAGTATCTTTCGCAGTATATCGGGCAAAATAAAGTCAAACAAGAACTAAAGATCTATATCGAAGCAGCTCGTAATCGGGAAGAGCCTTTAGATCATGTATTATTATATGGTCCTCCAGGTTTAGGAAAAACGACAATGGCCATGGTGATTGCAAACGAAATGGCGGTAAATATCCGGACTACGAGTGGACCGGCTGTTGAACGACCAGGGGATCTAGTAGCGATCCTCAATGAATTAGAAGCTGGAGACGTATTATTTATTGACGAAATCCATCGGTTACCGCGGGTAGCAGAAGAAATGCTTTATTCGGCGATGGAAGATTTCTATGTAGATATCATGGTAGGCCAAGGACCGACTGCTCATCCAGTCCATTTTCCGTTGCCACCATTTACATTGATTGGCGCAACAACTAGAGCAGGAATGCTGTCGGCACCACTTAGAGATCGGTTTGGGATCATTTCCCACATGGAGTACTATGAAGAATCTGATTTAAGAGAGATCGTTATCCGTTCTTCTGATATT
The DNA here is from genome assembly GCF_005236045.1 of Enterococcus sp. VV15. Taxonomy (NCBI): domain Bacteria; kingdom Bacillati; phylum Bacillota; class Bacilli; order Lactobacillales; family Enterococcaceae; genus Enterococcus; species Enterococcus sp. VV15. The sequence goes on along the minus strand of NZ_QPTY01000002.1, from coordinate 153,897 downwards.
TTCCAAACAGAGATCATCGAAGAAGGTGCGTTAGAGATTGCACGACGTTCGAGAGGAACACCTCGTATCGCAAATCGCTTGTTGAAGCGAGTCCGAGATTTTGCGCAAGTCCAAGGCGATGGAAAAATCGATCAGCAAATCGCAGATCGAGCATTGACTTTATTGCAAGTGGACCAAGCTGGGCTAGATTATGTGGATCAAAAACTGTTGCGGACAATGATCGAATTATATGGTGGTGGACCGGTCGGACTAAGTACTTTATCCGTCAATATCGGGGAAGAACGAGAAACAGTAGAAGATATGTATGAACCTTTTTTGATACAAAAGGGATTTTTAAAGCGTACACCGCGAGGAAGAATTGCGACTGCCTACGCATACGAACATTTTGGCTACGACTATCAAGTCTGATTTTGTAGTGAATTCAATTCTTTAAGTGGAAAGATAGGAGGAATGTGGATGGGTGATACACTGCACACGAAACAATTGATAAAAACCGTGTTTATCGATCTATGTCAAGAACAGTCTCTACAAAAAATCAGTGTTCAGCGGATTGCGCATGAAGCTGGAATCAATCGTCAGACGTTTTATTATCATTTTACAGATAAATATGATCTATTACGCTGGGTCTATTATGAAGACTGTTTACACTATTTAGATCCTGATTCTCTTTCTTTAGACAATTGGGAAGAACAAGCTTTGAAAATGTTAAAAGCAATCGCTGCTCAAAAAGATTTTTATGCAAGTACAGTAGTTTCAGACCAAGAAGTAATGCAAAAAGAATTTATAACGATCATCCAGCAATCATTTATCAAGATTTTTGAAGAAATGGACGAGGAAAAGCAATTATCTTCAACAGATAAATTGTTTTATGCCCGTTTTTTCTCCTACGGTTGTAGTGGGGTATTGATCAATTGGATCACTCACGAGTATACTGAAACGCCAATGGAGATTGCGATGCAACTCTTTCGTTTAGCCAAAGATACAGAGTTGTATTCTTACCGGTTGTATGCAAAAGAAGAACTAGAAGAAAATGAATGAGGGGAGAACCTGTCAATGACTAGCGTTTTATTTGTGTGCTTAGGAAATATCTGTCGCTCACCGATGGCTGAGGGACTATTGAAAAAGCGGATTGCAGATGATGGGATGTCGCATCGATTTAGGATTGATTCAGCAGCCACTAGCACGTATGAAATTGGACGTTCACCTCATCCAGGTACGCAAGCAATCTTAGCAAAAGAAAATATTTCTACAGAGGGTATGATTGCCCGCCAAATCCAGCCACAAGATTTCCAAAAATTTGACTGGATCATTGGTATGGATCAGTCGAATGTCGAGGAACTAAAACAGTTAGCACCTGCAGATGCTCAAGCCAAAATCCATTTATTTTTGAGTAGTGTACCAGGGAAAGAAGAACAAAATGTTCCTGATCCATATTACACACATGATTTTGATGAAACCTATCAACTGTTGAATCAAGGTCTTGATTATTGGCTAAAAATATGGAGAAAAGATCAATAAAATAACAATATATATGTTGAGGTAACGCTTACTTTTTTTGGCTAGAGCAAATCATATTCTTGTTTTTTAGCTAAATATTAGGTAAAATAGACTTAATTAAGTAACACTTTCTTAGTTAAAGGAGGAGTGCATTCGATGAATGAAGAACCAGTATCACCTATGAAGAAACTGACCAAGTTAGTGACACATACGTCCTACCAGCTTTTCGATTCTTTTGTAAATGACACTGAGAAAATAGCAGAGAATGTACGTCTGCAAGGAAAGTTTGTTCTTGAACTACAAAAAGCGGCAGCGCAACACAGTTTAGTCATCTTGCAAGTCAGAGAAAATCGCATGAGTAATAAATATGAAACGATCTCGGGCTGGGTCGCAACGAAAACAGTGGAAAAAGAGCGGGTCATGATCCGTTTACAAAACCAAGAACAACAAATACGTATGGTACCAATTGAACAAATCGAAAAAATCACTAGCCTTTCACCAGCGGGAGAGCAAGAACGATTATCGAAATAAATCAAATCGAACTATGAAGAAATGATCTTTCATTTTTTCATAGTTTTTTTGTATCAAAGGATCGAATAAAAGCACAAAATATAGTAGAAATAAAAAAAGGTCCTGCTAGCCAGGGAGCTAGCAGGATAAGGAGTTAAAAATGAAAAAGTGTTGTTAGGGTTGTTTGTTGGTATGCTTATATAATACCGAGGAGTTGTGAATTTTTTGTGACGAAAGTTTTTGAAAGTTGTTAAATTTCTTTGTAAAAATTATTTCTTATTGATAAAAGTTACTTTTTTATAAGAATTGGTAATAGTTGCCATCTTAGATGATGATTTTCATTTACTAGCTCATGATAAAAGTACGTTGAAGAACGGATACTTATGAAGCAGTCGCATTATCTTGTTACTAAGGGATAGTTGTACAGCTGAGACGTATCGTTGCTAAAAAATAAGCCTGATAATCAAAAAATAGGTCACACCATTTTTAAATTATCAGGCTATCAAAGCCGATTGTTTTTTTTAAGTATCATTCATTTCTTTTGAGGAACAGTAACTTCAAAAGAAGCCTTACTCAGTTTAGTGCCGGTTCTTTTTTTATGCTACTCCAGATTAGTCCAATGATAAAACCAATGATTGCAGGAACGATCCAGCCCATACCTAATTGGAAAAATGGAAGATACTGCTTTGCATAGTCCAAGATATGTTGGGCTATAGTTGACTGTTTGATAAAGTCGGGACAAGCATTCAAACCGTCTAAAATAGAAGCAATTAACGTAAAGTACGTAGTCATTCGATAAACAGCGGGACGTTGTTTAAATAATGGCCCCGTAAGAACTAGTAAAATCAGGGTCATTGCTAAAGGATAGATGAACATCAATACAGGTAAAGAAATTTGGATGATGTTTGTCAATCCCACATTCGCCACCAAACAAGCGAGTACACTAGCCATCGTCACGAAAAATAAATAGTTTCTTTTTGGGAACAAATCAGTGAAAGTCTCTGCAAAAGCAGTGATCAAGCCGATCCCTGTTTTTAAACAGGCCAATACGACGATCAGTGCAAGTAAGATACTTCCGTAAGTTCCTAGATAATGGTCAGCGATTTGGGCAAGGGCGATTCCACCGTTTTCACTTAGCGCAAAACCACCTAGGCTCATGGCTCCTAAATAAGAAAGCAAGGTATAGATGATCCCCATCAAAACAATACTGATCGCACCAGATTTGATGGTGTCTTTTGCAATAGCAGAAGGTTTCGTGACACCCATATTGCGGATCGTCGTCACGATGATGATCCCAAATGCTAAAGCAGCTAAAGCATCAAGTGTGTTATACCCTTGAGTGAAACCAGTAAAAAAAGCATGGTCTTGATAACTCGGTTGGACAGCAGCATGTTGCACTGTACCGAGAGGATGAATAAATGCTAGTAACAATAAGAGTCCAAGTAATACTAAGAAAACAGGATTTAAAAATTTTCCTACATAATCGAGGATCTTCGTCGGCCGTCTTGAAAGCCACCAAGCAACAAAAAAGAATAGAATACTAAAAATAGCTAAAAACAAAGTTTGCTGATCAGACTGTATAAATGGGGCTAACCCGATTTCATAAGAAGTGGTTGCTAATCTAGGTAATGCGAAGAAAGGGCCGATTACAAGATAAAGCAGAATAGTAAAAACCAGTGCATACGTTTGATTGATTCTTTTAGCCAATTCATAGACGCCAGCCGTCTTCGATACGCCAATGGCAATGACACCTAAAAATGGGAGGCCGATTCCTGTTACTAAAAAGCCGAGGTTTGCCCAAAAAATCGAGGCACCTGCTTCTTGTCCCATGTGGACTGGGAAGATCAAGTTACCAGCTCCAAAAAATAAACCAAAAAGCATGGAACCGATAAACATATATTCTTTAAATGTTAACTTCTTTGTCATAAATAACTCCTTTACTTCTATTTTTTTTAAAGTAACAAAAATAATACAGATTAGCAACCATTTTCTAGATAACAGCAGTAATAAATCTTTAGATATTCCGACCATTCCGTGCTAAAATATGAGATAACTTACTAATAGGAAGTGGTCAAGTGACAAAAACAAGATTAGAAGCGTTCACGGATGGCGTCGTAGCCATTGTTTTAACAGTCTTGGTATTAGATATAAAGATCCCTGATCCGCCAGGTTTCCAGTCATTATGGGGAATTCGAAATACTCTGTTAGCTTATGGTATCAGTTTTATTTTTGTGGGAGTCATTTGGGTCAATCATCACCGTGTATTTCAAATGGCAGATAAGATCAATTATCGTGTCGTATGGGCCAATATTTTTTGGTTGTTCTGGTTGACACTTTGTCCGTCAGTCACAAGTTGGGTCGGCCGTAATCCGACTGAATTTTGGCCAGAGCTGTCTTATGTCCTTGTCTACACGATGTGGAGCTTTTCCTTTAGTATCCTGATGAAACAAGTAATGCGAGCGAATAAACCTGATTCGCATGTAGTCAAGACATTGACTAAAGACCATCGAAGTTTTTTGTCGATGTTCATCAATATTTGTCTGATCGTCGGTGTATTTTTTATTCCAATGATCGGTTTACTCGGTCGTTTCCTCGTTTCTGGTTTGTGGCTCTTATCTTACCGAAAAGCCGATGAATACTACCATATCTTTTTTTCAAGAAAAGTTGAATAAAAAAATACCTGGGAATAATCCATTAAGGAAAATCCCCAAGTGTTTTTTTATTTTTTCTCATATTTGATTCGATAGATGACCAATAAGCAAATGAACCAGACAGGTGTTAGTAACAACGCAATACGTGTATCTTTCCCAAGAAGTAGGACAACACAGGTAAAAGCCATGTATAAAAAGACGAGGTAGTTACTGAAGGGATAAAAAGGCATTTTGAATGAATGAGCTTTTTTTCCAAGTATACTTTTTCGGTATTTTAAATGAGTATAGACAAGCATGCTCCAAATGAATAGAAAACAAGTCGTTGCGATGCTACTGATCAAAGTGAAAACCTCACTAGGCATGATATAGTTCAAGACGACTGAAATAAAAATCACAATGGTTGAAAAGACTAATGCATTTCCAGGAACACGATGAGTGGTCAGCCGACGAAACCGTTTTGGGGCACTGCCTTCTTGAGAAAGGGAACGGAGCATCCGTCCAGTACTGTAAATCGCACTATTACAAGCTGAAGCAGCGGCACTCAAGACGACTAGATTAATCAATGAAGCAGCAATCGTAATGCCGATTTCTGAGAAAACTTCCACAAAAGGACTGTTGTCTGCATTTAAGCTGTTCCAAGGATAAATAGACATGATCACGAATAAAGATCCCAAATAAAAGAGAATGATCCGAATGGGGATATTATTGATTGCTTCTGGCAATACTTTTTCAGGATTTTTAGTTTCGCCAGCTACTAATCCGACTAATTCGATTCCAGCAAAAGCAAAGGTGACCATTTGAAAGGATAGGATAAATCCTTTTCCGCCTTTCGGGAAAAAGCCGCCATGCGACCAGAGATTCGAAATACTTACGGTACCGGCACTTGTTTTATAGTGTGTGATGATCATACAGGCACCTATGATAATAAAAGCGATGATCGCTACTACTTTGATCAGTGCAAACCAAAATTCTAATTCTCCAAAAAGAGAAACAGCGACCATATTCAATCCTAACAATAAAACTAAAGCAATTATCTCAGGTAGCCATTGGGGGACGCTAGGTGCCCAGTATCGGACATACATGCCCATAGCAGTAAGATCAGCCATGGCGATAGCGATCCAACAAAACCAGTAAGTCCAGCCCGTCACAAAAGCTGCTTTTTTTCCAAGATATTCTGCAATAAAATCCAGAAATGAATGGTTATTTGTATTTGATAATAAAAGTTCGCCTAATGCACGCATAATGAAAAAGCAGATGCATCCTGTGATCAGATAGGCAAAGAGGATCGATGGTCCAGCCAATTGGATCGATTTTCCTGAACCGAGAAATAGACCAGTTCCGATTGCACCACCAATTGAGATCAATTGAACGTGTCTGTTCTTGAGACCTCGTTGTAGTTCTTGTTGCTCTTCGTTCATCAGTTTACTCATCCTAACTAAAAATTTGATTACTTCAATATTAAGAGAATTTTCAAAAAATTACAACTTAGATTCAGAAATTATTCAACAATCATTTTTCATTTTTTGTGCCATCCATAAATGTCGCTTCATTATCAATCCCTTGATTGGTGATCAATTGACGACGAAATAAGACAAATACTTCCGCCAAAAGATGTGCAGTTGTTTCCTGGTTGTGGAAACGATTGATGGTTCGATAGCTGACTTATTCGTGGTTCGCCAACCAACGCATACGACAGCTATCATCTAATAAAAAGTCAATTTTCCGACCAGAAAAGACACGTTGTGTATAAGAGTATTGAATAATTTTCAACATCATTTTTTTGGGGGGAGATCGATCGGCCTAGTTGTTCTTCTCATTCAAGAAAGAGTGTTTGTGGTATTGCTTCGACTAAAGTATTCACTACAAAAACGACATCTGTTTCAGGAATAGGTCGTTTCATATCTCATGGTAAAGTTGTTTGGTTGATGGTATAATTTTTAATCCTTACAGGGATGAGTGCTATTTTTATACCTTGAAATCAAAAAAGTGGGACAATAATCAGATTTTTTCTGACTATTGTCCCACTCTCTGTTTTTTATCCGTTTTTTAAAATGCGAGATAAGAATTCTTTTGTTCGTTCTTCTTTCGGATGAACAAAGATGTCTTCTGAAGTTCCTTCTTCTGCAATCACACCTTTATCCATAAAGATCACCCGATCAGAAACATCTTTGGCAAATTCCATTTCGTGGGTCACGATGATCATCGTCAAACCGGTATGAGCCAAATCCTTGATCGTGCTTAATACTTCACCGACCATTTCAGGATCAAGAGCAGAGGTTGGTTCATCGAAGAGCATGACATCGGGATTCATCGATAACGCACGGGCAATCGCTACCCGTTGCTTTTGTCCACCAGATAGTTGTGAAGGTTTTGCTTCGATATAACGCTCCATACCAACTTTCTCTAAGTTTTCAAGAGCAACTTTTTGAGCTTCCTCTTTGCTTCGTTTCAACACAGTTGTTTGTCCAGAGATACAATTTTCTAAAACATTCATATTGTTAAAAAGATTGAATGATTGGAACACCATTCCAACATTTGTCCGATAGTTAGGTAAATTATATTTAGGTGATAGAACATTGTCACCGTTATAGACGATTTCGCCACCAGTTGGTTTTTCTAATAGATTGATACAACGCAGCAAAGTAGATTTACCAGAACCGGAAGAACCGATGATCGTGACAACTTCTCCTTTGTTGATCGTCATACTGATATCTTTTAATACTTCGTTTTCACCAAAGCTTTTTCTTAAATGGTTGATTTCAATGATTTTTTCGCTCATGATGCTTCCTCCTTATTCCTGCAAGTTTGAATTGTCGATTTCTTCGATCTTTGTATAGGCTGAAGGGCCATCGATTTTCTTCTCAACAAAGCGCAGGATTCTTGTGATAGTGAAAGTCATGATCAAGTAAATGATACCAACGATCGTAAATGTTTGGAAGAACTGGAAGTTTGCACCAGCAGCTGAATTTCCTTGGAAGAACAAGTCAGCAACGCCGATAACACTCAAGACAGCTGTATCTTTGATATTGATAACAAATTCATTTCCTGTGGCTGGCAAGATATTACGCAAGACTTGTGGAACAACTACTTTACGCATCGTTTGACCATGTGTCATCCCGATAGCTTGTGCTGCTTCAAATTGTCCAGGATCGACTGCGAAGATCCCCCCACGAACGATTTCAGTCATATACGCACCTGTGTTGATCGAAACGATGAATAGGGCAGCGATTGTTCGATCCAGTGAGATCCCAAAGGCTAACGCTAAGCCATAGAAGACGACCATTGCTTGAACCATCATTGGTGTTCCTCGGAAGACTTCGATATAAATAGAGAGTAATAGGTTTGCTAATTTCTGGAAGAAACGAGTAACCGCATTGTCTGACTCAGGAATCGAACGGAAGACACCGATCAATAAACCAAGAGTTGTACCAACGATCGTACCGATCAAGGCAATGAATAGCGTTAGTCCTGCACCGCGCAAGAACATGTTGCCATATTGATCCCAAATCGTTTTGAAATCATTTAACAGACCTGGGTCTTCATCATCATTTTCAGTAGAAGCTGGTTGATCTTTAATTGCTTGATCCATGATAGTTGTACGTTCTTTACTTGAGATTCCACCAAGTATTTGATTCACTTTTTGGATGTCAGGGTCGCCTTTACGCATTCCAACTGCAATTTGAACATCCTCAGGCTTCGTTTGAAAGCCATTTTCGCCTTTTAGTTCAAGCATTTTCAAATCTTTATTGACGCTTGTTGCAGTTACTCCTTCAGGTCGTTCACTGATATAGCCATCGATCATACCTGAAGTTAACGCTGTACGCATTGCAGAAAAGTTGTCCATTGCCTGCTGTTTATCTACTCCAGGGATCTGATCAATCACATCATAATGGAATGTATTTAGTTGAGCAGTGATCTTTGCGCCAGAAAGATCAGCTAAACTTTTGGCATTTGCGTATTTTCCGTTTTTTTGCACCACGACAACAAGTTGAGATTCATAATAAGGATCGGTAAAGTCGATTTCTTTTTTACGTTCCGCAGTAGGACTCATACCGGCGATGATCGCATCGATTTTACCAGATTGAAGGGCAGGGGCTAAACCATCCCATTTTGTTTGGATAATGACTAATTTTTTTCCTAGACCATCTGCTACTTTTTTGGCGATTTGAACATCATAACCACCAGCATAGCTTTTTTGACCTTGGATCGGTAATCCATTGTTCGCATCGGTTTGCTGTGACCAGTTGAACGGTGCATAACCTGCTTCCATACCTACACGAAATTCATCGTTCGGTGTTTTTTCATCTGCACTTACTAAGTTTCCGATACTGAAAAATGAAAAGATAAATGCAAATAATAGGGTGAGTGTAACTGAACTTTTTTTCATATTCTTTCTCCTTTTCTTTTCACACGCATGAATCAGGATCTTCCAAATAGAAAACCATGAGCCACTTCGTTAGAAAGAACCGCTGAATGGGGAACTTTCTAATCTGTTACGCATAATTTTTGAACGAGCGGTCAAATAAATGCGTTGCAATAGCTTATCAGGAGGAAATAAAAAACGACCACTTCGAGGATATGAAGGGGTCGCTAAATTTCATAGAGTGATAAACCTCTCACAAAACATAGCGCAACTTAGCATCACTGCTAAGACAGTCCATAAGCTCTTAACTTATGTCCCAACGTAAACTTTAAGCAAAAAAGAGTACATTTCGGCGATCCTCCCTAGTCCTGCTTCGACATGTTTGCTTCACTCCACAGGGTTAATGATTCTCGCGACCTCTACCTCATTGATTGAGGTAACTCGTATTCAGTTATTTATACAAAAACAGTTTACGATAGCCAAGATGCTTTGTCAATCCATAACTTGTCTTTTTCATAAAAACACTGACTAAACATAGAAAATTTTCATTCGTTTTCATTTTTAACATGATTTTTTGGCGTTTTCCCTTTGATTTGAAAAGAATAAATATTCACTCTAAATTGAAATTGGTCAAAAAAAGAACCTTCCGCAAAAAAATCTTGCAGAAGGTAAAAAAGCGGTGGTATTCAGAAAAAAACTTTGTTTGCCACCATGATCGTTACTGGCTAAAGAAACCAGCAACAACGATCAAGCCGCTTTGTTCACAACCTTTGGCTCGCGGCCTAAGATTGCTTGTAGAATAACTGTTACACCATATATTGCTAATACTAAATAGATCAAACTTGAATATTGTGTGATGCCCCAACCCCAAGTTCGGTAAACAACTAAAGTAATGGCTAAAACGATAGCGGCTAGTACATTGAAAAATGCGAAAGCCCAAAGATTCCCGTTTTCTTTACGTACAAGATAAAAAATCGAGAAATAAATACTTAATGCTAACCAAGCGATACAAGCTAAAATAACGCCCCAATAAATAATGAATGGTACCATGTCAATTCACCTCACTTTGATCTTGTCTGTTTGGTCTAACGAATAAATCTTAGGTTAGTCCCAATGAATACAGCAGTATTGTAGCACGTTTTCATTTTTTTGTCAGTTAAGATTGTGATTTATTTCTCAAAAAATGAAATCGTTTGAATGCGTATTTCTGCCAGAAGAAACAGGAACAAAAGTGTGCGTGGGGCATATTTTCGATTATAATAGAACTGAGGTGATAAAATATGAAAAAGGTAACTATAGCAGAAGCAGCACAAACAATCAACGAAAGTAAAAGCATCACCTTTTTGACCGGTGCAGGAGTCTCGACACCTTCAGGAATCCCGGATTATCGCTCTTTAAAGGGAATCTATCAAGGAATTGAGCAACCCGAGTATTTATTAAGTCACGAGGCAATGGTTCACGAACCACAGAAATTCTATTCATTTGTTAAAAAAATTTACCATCCGAATGCACAGCCCAATGTCATTCACACAGAAATTGCACGATCAGAAAAACATAAAAAAGTCTGGACGGTGTCCCAAAATATTGACGGGTTGCATGAAAAAGCCGGCAGTCAACAACTTGTCGATTTTCATGGAACTCTTTATCATTGTTATTGTAGAAAATGTGGAAAAGAAGTCGCTTGGCAAAGCTATTTGTATAGTGATACGCACGAAAACTGCGGTGGTCAAGTCCGCCCAGCCATTGTTTTATATGGCGAAGGATTTCAAGAAGAAGTATTGGAACAGGCTACATTTGCGGTTAGCCAAACTGAGCTGGTAGTGATCGTAGGAACGAGTTTTCAAGTACATCCTTTCTGTGATCTGATCTAATTTCGCGCCCCACGCGCAAAAATCTTAGTCATCAATCAGAGTCCGATCTATCTGGATCAGGAATATGACTTTGTCCAGACCGATGGGGTGACGGTGTTCGATAAAATAAAAGAATTAGGAGCAAATTATGACGATTAAATCTGAGAAAGAAAAAATGATAGCAGGCGAATTATACTTTGCGAATGACCCCGAGTTAGTAGCAGATCGCCAATTTGCAAGAAGCCAAAGCCAAATCATCAATCAAGCTGAAACAACAGAACTACGCGCGCAACTCTTGAAAGAAACATTTGGAAAGACGGGCGAAAAAATTTATATAGAACCGATGATCAATTTTGATTATGGGTATAATATTTTTGTTGGCGAAAACTTTTATGCGAATTTTAACTGTACTTTTTTAGATGTAAGTACAATTGAAATCGGAGATAATTGTATGTTTGCCCCCAATGTCCAACTGTATACGGCAACTCATCCGCTCCATCCAGTAAAACGAAATAGTGGACTTGAATATGCAAAGCCGATCAAAATCGGAAACAATGTCTGGCTAGGTGGCGGAGTGATTATCACTCCCGGTGTAACATTAGGGGATAACGTGGTTGTTGGTGCAGGTTCCGTTGTGACCAAATCATTTCCAGATAATGTGGTCATCGCAGGCAACCCCGCACGTATCATCAAAATGGTCGAGGCAGAACAACCACAAGAAACCCTCGAATCATTGAGACAAACAATCGATAGTCTGGACCAGCAATTGGTGAAACTGTTAGAAAAACGGATGCTGACTGTGACAAAAATCGGTCGAGTCAAAAAAGCAACGAATCATGCGATTTATGACGAAACACGGGAAAAGCAGGTTCTAGATAAAGTAGCAAAATGGGTGGATGATTCTGACTATACGGAAACCATTGTTGCTACCTACCAAGATTTGATGAAACATTCTCGTGATTACCAAAAGCAAATGGATAAGGAGAATTCAGATGATTGATGGAGAAACCCGAAGAAAGCAAATCCTTCATACCTTATTGAATGAAGAAAAGCCAGTCAGTGCAAGTAATTTTGCCAAGCGATTTGGTGTCAGTCGACAGATCATCGTCGGTGATATCGCACTTCTCAGAGCTGCGGGAGAAACTGTTGTCGCAACTGCTAGAGGATACATTTTAGAAACAAGCGAGTCTACGACTGGTTTAGTCAGTAAAATCGCAGTCCAACACGGACGCGAGCAAACAGAAGAAGAGTTGCGCCTGATTGTTGAAAATGGCGGGGAAGTGCTCGATGTGGTGGTTGAACATCCGCTATATGGAGAACTAACAGGAATGTTGCATATCCAAACTGAAAAAGATATACACTCATTTATGAAACGTTATCAAAAAAGTAATGCTTCTTTGTTATCTGAACTAACAGGTGGTATTCATTTACATACCATCCGCTATCCTGACACGATCACTTTGAAACAAATCAAGCAAAAGTTATTGGAAGCAGGTATTCTATACGAAGGCTAGGTAACAGAATTAGCGAAACGACCAGGACTATGTCCGAAAAAAAAATAAATAGCACAGCAGATAACTGGGAGAAAAAACGATTATACGTTTCCCCAGTTATTTTATTTACCAGAAAAAAGGAAATCGCTTCATAGATCTAGTTGATATAAACTAGATATGGTAATAGATTCCGGCTGAAAACGAGGAGTTTCTATTATTCAAAATGTCTAAAATGAAGCAAGCATAGTCGTGAGAAGAAAAATAAAGTGAGGTAGAGTAGATGAACGAAACAGAAAAAACACCAATCAAATGGAACAAAGCGATCAAATGGATAAATTAATTTTAATTAGCGGAGATAAAAAGGATACAAAAGAATTTTTTGCAAATCATCCAGATGCTAAAGTTGTTTTGGAACAAGAAACACAGAATAGAACGTATGGATTTGGTTGGTACATAGATGATATTCGGTTAACACTTAGTTTCAATAAAAATCTCGATTTTGGTAAAAGCTTAATTGAGTAGGTAATAAATGATAACCCCAAGCATAAGGATTGGCCATTATGGAAAGATATTGATGAGTTACTCAGTACATATGAAGAATTTAAGCCAGATATCCTAACTAAAAAAACTGCAACTCAAGTAGATCAACAGGTGATTGATGTTGCAGGAACGTTATTATTAGATATAGTGGAAAAACGTCCAGATGTCGAAATGCTGTTTTGTTATAACGGGACTGCGTATAACCAAAAAAATGTCTTCAAAAAAGATAAAGAGGAGACCGTATCAAAGGGATTGCGTAAACTTTACCACGATCCTGAATTACAAAAGAAGGTAAGATTCAATAATGGCAAAGAAAATACAGTTGCACCATGGGAAAAAAATCCGGTTTTGTGGGAAAAATATTCAAAAAAATATGATCACGAGAATAAGCGCGCTATCAAAAATTTTTCTGTGCCACAACAAGAAACACAAATAAAACCACGAACTTCTATGATGGATATAAAAAAATAGAATTGAAGCAAACGAGTGATTCAACGACAAAAGATATGCAGATGAGAAAAAATAAGCGACAAGAACGGTAATTAAAAGGACAAATCATGATTGAATAACTAAGCAATCAATTACCTATGACATAAGAATTTTCAGTAATTATGAATGGACAAAAGATAAGAAATGCTATACTTGTATTTTGTGTCAATTGGATAACACAAAAGCATTTAAAAAGAAAACATCTAGCTGACCCTTATACTATAAACAACCAAATCTCCGAAGTTTCATCAAGTAAATCATTAGGACAATGGAGAACGTTGCTGAAATACAGTGATGCTTTACCATCAAGTATATCTTTTTGAGAATTATTTGGGGTGGTTGGTACATAATGGATAAATAGTGGAAATAATAAAAAAGAATGAATGTGGGGGAAAAAGGTAAGAAACACTTTTGTCTCATTCTTTAAAAACGAATAAACGGGGGGAGCAGAAGAAACTCCGAGAAACAAGCCGAAATTCACAAAAATTTGAAAAGAAATTTCCGTGAGCCTCTTCTTATTCTTCGAGTTGATCACTTCTGTTCCGACCTCTCTTTAGTTGCTACTTGTTAAAGTCCATCATACTCGCTTATTCGATTACCAATACGCCTTCTTTAAGGGCGAACGGATTTTGATCATTGATATGGTCATAGAACATGACGCCGTTGATATGGTCGATCTCATGTTGGACAACGATCGATTCATAATTTTTTAAACGAATCTTGTGTTTTTCGCCATTCATATCATAGTAAGAAACAGTGATCTTAGCATGACGTACGACATAGCCTGGAACTTCACGATCGACAGATAGACACCCTTCACCTTCACCCAAGCAAGCATCTTGTACAGAATGACTCAAAATTTTTGGATTATACATCACCGTACTCAATGTTGGTTCAGTTGCTTCTGGATCAGGACTTGGTACGTGAACAGCAATAATGCGCTTGGAAATATCAAGTTGTGGTGCTGCTAAACCAACACCACCACGTAGATTTAATTCTTCTGCCTTCACAGGATCTTGGCTGTTTTTTAAAAATTCAAGCATTTCTTTTCCTAGTGAGATATCTTCTTCACTTAATGGGAGGGAAACTTCCTCGGCGATTTCGCGCAACGTTGGGTTTCCTTCACGAATGATATTATCCATTGTAATCATGGAATATGTACCCCTTTCTTCTAAAACGATTCATCAGTCTGTTTTCGGATTATAGTTTAACATAAATTTTAAGAAGTAGTAGTAGGATTGTTTGATAAACTAAATTTTCTTAATGATTCTTCACTTGATTTCTAACGTATATTCAGGTAAAGTATAGCTGTGTGCTCAAGGCATACCGCCTGTCACTTGGTTAAGCGAATCACCAACGTTTTACTCAGTCACAGGGGAATAATCGAAAGAGGTGAAAGAAATGGCAATTTCAAAAGAACGTAAAAATGAAATCATCACAGACTATGCACGCCATGAAGGAGATACTGGTTCTCCAGAAGTACAAATCGCTGTATTAACTGAAGAAATCAACCACTTGAACGAACATGCACGTGTGCATAAAAAAGATCATCATTCATACCGCGGCCTAATGAAAAAAGTTGGTCACCGTCGTAACTTGTTAGCTTACTTACGTAAAACTGACGTTCAACGTTACCGCGAATTGATCAAACGTTTAGGTCTACGTCGTTAATTTTAACAAAAAGAGTGGGGTTCAAACGAATCTCACTTTTTTTACTGTGATACCTCAATCAACCATTTCGTGAAAAAGCATGATGGACTCCTACTAACCAAATGAAAGCTACCAAGCTTCGTTTGGCGGTTTTCATTTGTTTAGTAGCGTCTTGCTTTCACGGGAAAGAAAAGGAGTAATTATGTCAGAAAAACAAGTATTCAAAACGACATGGGGTGGCCGTCCCCTACAAATCGAAGTCGGTCAATTAGCAAAACAAGCCAATGGAGCAGTATTAGTCCGTTATGGCGATACAGTGGTCTTAAGTGCGGCTGTAGCATCAAAAGAAGCAAAAGATACAGATTTCTTCCCATTGACAATCAACTATGAAGAAAAAATGTATGCGGCTGGGAAGATCCCTGGTGGTTTCATCAAGCGTGAAGGACGTCCAAGTACAGAAGCTACTTTGACTGCTCGTTTGATCGACCGTCCGATCCGTCCGATGTTTGCGGATGGCTTCCGTAATGAAGTCCAAGTAACAAATATCGTGATGAGTGTGGAAACAGATTGTTCACCAGCAATGGCTGCTATGCTAGGTTCTTCACTTGCGTTATCGATTTCTGATATCCCATTTGACGGACCAATCGCTGGGGTAGAAGTTGGCCGTATCAACGGTGAATATGTCTTGAATCCGACTGTTGAACAAGCAGAACAAACAGATATCGAACTAAGTGTTGCGGGAACAAAACAAGCAATCAACATGGTTGAAAGTGGCGCTAAAGAAGTATCTGAAGAAGACATGTTAGGCGCATTGCTTTTTGGTTTTGACGCAATCAAAGAATTAGTGGCTTTCCAAGAAGAAATCGTTCAAGTAGTGGGTAAAGAAAAAATGGAAGTTTCTTTACTACAAGTAGACGCTGGCTTGAAAAAAGAAATTTTTGATGCTTCATACGGTACGATGAAAGCGGCCGTTATGACTGAAGAAAAATTGGCTCGTGAAGACAACATCGAACAAGTGAAGATCGATATTCGTGAAGCTTATGCAGAAAAATTTGCTGGACACGAAGAAGAAGATCACTTATTGAAAGAAGTCAAACAAATCACGGAAGATCTTGAAAAAGATGTGGTACGTGAATTGATCACAATTGATAAAATCCGTCCTGATGGTCGTAAACTAGACGAAATCCGTCCATTGTCTTCCGAAACAGGCTTGTTGCCACGTGTCCATGGTTCTGGGTTGTTTACTCGTGGACAAACACAAGCATTATCTGCATGTACTCTTGCACCATTAGGGGAACACCAAATCATTGATGGACTTGGTGTGGAAGTCAGCAAACGATTTATCCACCATTACAATTTCCCTCAATTCTCTGTAGGTTCAACTGGGCGTGCTGGTTCACCAGGCCGTCGTGAAATCGGTCATGGAGCATTAGGCGAACGTGCATTAGCACAAGTGATCCCTTCAGAAGAAGACTTTCCTTATACAATCCGTTTAGTAGCGGAAGTATTGGAATCAAATGGTTCTTCTTCACAAGCAAGTATCTGTGCGGGTACATTAGCATTGATGGAT
This sequence comes from Enterococcus sp. VV15, assembly GCF_005236045.1. NCBI lineage: Bacteria > Bacillati > Bacillota > Bacilli > Lactobacillales > Enterococcaceae > Enterococcus > Enterococcus sp. VV15. The sequence continues at coordinate 137,284 of NZ_QPTY01000002.1, read as the reverse complement.
GCAGGTGTTCCTATCAAAGCACCAGTAGCAGGTATTGCTATGGGACTTGTATCAGATGGCGAAAACTATACGATTTTAACGGATATCCAAGGATTAGAAGATCATTTAGGCGACATGGACTTCAAAGTAGCTGGAACAAAAGAAGGTATCACAGCACTTCAAATGGATATCAAAATCCAAGGAATCACGGAACAAATCTTAAAAGAAGCATTGACACAAGCAAAACAAGCACGGATGGAAATCTTAGAAGAATTGACTTCAACGATTGCTGCACCACGTGAAGAATTAAGCCAATATGCACCGAAGATCGAAATGATCCAAATCGATCCAGCGAAAATCAAAGATGTGATCGGTAAAGGTGGAGACACTATCAACGGTATCATCGAAGAAACTGGTGTAAAAATCGATATCGATCAAGATGGTAAAGTAAGTATTGCTTCTTCGGATAAAGAAATGATCCAAAAAGCAATCAAAATCATTGAAGACTTGACTAAAGAAGTGAAAGTCGGCGAAGTTTACCTTGGTAAAGTCGTTCGAATTGAAAAATTTGGGGCTTTCGTCAACTTGATCAAAGGAAAAGATGGACTTGTCCATATTTCTCAACTAGCAAACGAACGTGTGAATAAAGTAGAAGATGTTCTTAAACTTGGAGATGAAGTACTTGTAAAAGTTACTGAAATCGACAAACAAGGACGAGTAAATCTTTCAAGAAAAGCAATGCTAGCTGAAGATGGTACTGAAAAAACAACAAAATAATAGAAGAAATTTAGATTCAATGTTTTTTCTAATGAATATGTCTGGAGCAACAGATGGGGAAGTATTGAACCTCAATAAATAAGTGGACTTTGCGGGATTTGTTTTTCAAATTTTTGAGAAGACCGATTTTTTGAGAGTAACTCCCACTGTCTACTCCAAACGAAAGAACGAGAGAAAAGTATGTTTACTTTTGTCTCGTTCTTTTTTGTCTGAGCAAAACTATCTGAAACCAACAGTCACATAGCCAACTTCGATAGTTATTGCATCGTGCGCCTACTTTTTTCGGCGTGAAATTCAGCGTTATGTGGAGTGAGGTATTCGCTCATCGTTTGCCCTGTTTCGCGTTTGAATTTTTTATAGAGTACAGAAGGATTGGGGTAACCTAATTTTTCAGCAATCGAGCAAGTCGTCTCATTGGTAAAAGCCAATAATTTTTTGTATTGGCGATTTTTAGCTGAGTATAATAAGCGGAAAAACTTAGATTCAAATTGCGTTGGAACAGCTTTTTCAAGGTGCTGATCGAACAGTTCAACTCTTGGGCTAATTCTGATAATCGATAGACTTTGTCAGGGTGGTCATTTAAGATGGCGGTCGCGCGGTCGATTAGAGTCACATCAAGTTCATTTACAGGTGGTAGGGCATCAATAAATGCGGCTTGGTACTCGCCAAATTTGATTTTATCTTCCAATTGGGTAGTGATCAATTGTACAATGGATTCACCGTGACGCACGAGCAAAATGATTTTTTCATCTTCTGACAGTGGATGCTGATGGTAAAATTGGATCCATTGAGGAGTGAATTTTTCAACTTCTTTTTTCTGAGTGGCCACAACAGACGGAATCAATGTGTAGTTTTGTTGATTTTGCTGTTTCAATTGACCGATAAAAAGGGTGCCGACATGCCGTCCATCAATGTAAATCGGGAAAACGATGTTCACGAATTGATAGGGACAACGATAAATCAAATACGATTTTTTTTGTTGGATACAGCGAGTAGCAGCGCGGCGATCAGATTGCAAACAAACCTCTTTTGAACGGGCAGCTTCACAAAAAAGACAAGCGTTGGTGATTTCCGTTACTGGTTCACCATGACTATCAATCAATAAGAGTGAGACACCTAATAATTTGGTGGTTGTTTCTTGAAGAGTTTGCCAAGTCTCTAAAGCCTTTTTCAATTGCCATAACATATGATCATCTCCTTTTTTAATGCAACTATGTATCGAATACAGAGCCTTGTAGTTTTTTGCTTTGTTTTTGTATTTATTCATATCACAGATAATGAAGTCTTTCATCTTTGTTGTGAATATTTTATACTAATAGTGGTAGTTATTGTTGCATCGTAATGAATTAGTTCCTTATGTGATATATCCTACAAGGAAGAAATATTTAGCTCATGGTGGTTTCATCATGATGCTTTTTTGTTTCTCATGATTAGCTAATTGATTCTCTCTACAAAATTGGGAATAATCTCTATGGATACCAGATAAAAATCGAACCGCTTAATCCTTGGTCGATTCGCTAAATCAGCGTAAAATAGGCATATAATCAGTTTTTAGAAAAAGGAGGGATGGAGATGCTGCACTTTTTACTGACATTGATTGTTGGAGGCCTATTAGGACTTATTGCTAGCTTGATATTAAATGAAGAAGTACCAGGAGGTGTAACAGGCATGGTATTGATCGGGTTCTTGGGTAGTTGGCTTGGTGAATCCATTCTTGGAGAGTTGGGTCCTTCTATCAGCGGTTTCTATCTTGTTCCTTCCTTGTTGGGGGCACTTTTTTGTCTAGGTGTTTATACGTTTTTAGCCGATTATATTCGCCGACATTATTGGAAATAAAAAATAGCTGAAATGATTGACACATTAGAATCTTCCTAAGATAATGAGGAGACACTTAGAAAAAATCTGAACAAAGGCAGACTTTCAGGAGTGAATGTTAGAGGAAATGAGGAAGAAAGTTGACAACAAAACATAATACTAAGAAGATTTCAATGGCCGGTCTTTTAGTGGCAATGGGCGTTGTATATGGAGATATCGGTACCAGTCCATTGTATGTAATGAAAGCCATCGTTGAAGACAACGGCGGACTACGCGGAATCAATCCGGATTTTGTGATCGGTTCTGTATCATTGATTTTCTGGACACTGACGTTGCTTACTACAGTCAAATACGTGGTGATTGCATTGAATGCAGATAACCACGGTGAAGGAGGAATCTTTTCTTTATATACCTTGGTAAGAAAAGGTGGCAAGTATCTGATTATTCCTGCGATGATTGGAGGTGCAGCTTTACTAGCAGATGGTGTGTTGACGCCTGCGGTAACTGTCACAACGGCAATCGAGGGGTTAAGAGGTATTCCACAATTTTTTGATCGTTTTGGGAATGATCAAAATATTATTGTTATTATTACTTTAGTGATTATCTTAGTGTTGTTTATGGTTCAACGTTTTGGGTCAGAAGTTGTCGGTAAGGCATTTGGACCAGTTATGTTTTTATGGTTTACTTTTTTAGGTGTGATGGGATTGGTGAATTTCAGTCAAGATTGGACAGTGATCCGCGCATTGAATCCTTATTATGCAGTCCAATTGCTGTTAAGTCCGGATAACAAACTAGGATTATTTATCTTAGGGAATATCTTTCTAGCAACAACAGGGGCAGAAGCGCTATATTCAGATCTAGGACACGTAGGAAAATTGAATATTCGCTTAAGTTGGCCATATGTCAAAATGTGTCTGGTATTGAATTATTTCGGACAAGCAGCTTGGTTGCTGACTGTGTACCAAAATCCAGAGATGCAACAGATCAAAAATCTGAATCCATTTTTCCAGATGTTGCCGAATGGCTGGTTGATCATTGGTGTAGCGTTTGCGACTATTGCCGCAGTTATTGCTTCACAAGCCTTGATCACAGGCTCATTTACGTTAGTCTCTGAAGCGATTAAATTGAAACTATTGCCGCGATTGAAAATCATGTATCCAGGTAGCAGTATTGGGCAAATGTACATTCCAGCAGTCAACTTGATTTTATGGTTTGCCTGTTCACTAGTTGTTGTAACCTTTAGGACTTCCCATCATATGGAAGCAGCGTATGGTCTGTCGATTACGGTTACGATGCTGATGACTACAGCATTGCTCTATTTCTATTTGATCCAAAATGGTTATTCTAAATTGTTTGCGCATATTGTGACTTTCTTTTTTGGTGTAATCGAGATCGTCTTTTTCATCTCAAGTATCGTAAAATTCTTCCATGGTGGCTTTGTTGCAGTTTTGATTGCATTAGTAATCTTAGCGGTGATGTTTATTTGGGAGCGGGGGAATATTATTCGTGAATCTGTAGCGGAAGATGTTGCGTTGAAAGAATACATTCCACAACTAGCTAAATTGCGTGATGATAGATCGTTGCCACTTTACCAGACAAATATCGTGTTATTGGTACCTGATATGGCTGAAGGGAAAGTGGGCAGGCAATTCGTCTATTCGATCCTTGATAAACGACCAAAACGAGCACGTGTCTATTGGTTTGTCCATGTAGAAGTAACCGATGAACCGTATACAAAAGAATATCAGATCGACATGATGGATACGGATTTTATTGTACAAGTCAACTTATTCTTAGGTTTTAGAGTCCAACAAGAAATCAATGTGTATGTTCGTCAGATCATCCATGATTTAATGAAACAAGGACGTCTTCCTAAGCAACCGCAAACTTACTCTTTGACGCCAGGTAGAGAAGTCGGTGATTTTCAGTTTATTTTGATTGATGAAGTTGTTTCAAATGTCACAACATTGAATAAATGGGATCGCCAAATCATGCATGCAAAACTTGCAATCAAAAAATATGCAACAACCCCAGAAACATGGTTTGGTCTGGAATACAGCGAAGTCAAACACGAAACAGTCCCATTATTGATTGGTTTGACCAGAAAAACATGGTTAAAAGAACGAAAAAAAATAACTGAAAAGTCTCCATAAAAATGGGGATAAAAAATGAATGAACTACCTGAATGAGAGGAGTATGTAGAGCCCTCTCATTCGGGTAGTTCTTTTGTCTTAGTTTTATTGTCTTCTATCTGTGGTGGGATGTATCTTTGTTTTTACTTGTTACAACAGATGAACTGTTCGAAGGTAGTGTACGAAGATTAGCTTTTTCTTTTACTTGTTTGAGATACATTGTATCAAGATAGGTTTCGATATCATTTGGTTCTTGTTGAATTTGTTTTATGTAGTTTGGTACACTGATTTGAAGTTGTTCCATTTTGTCATTTAGTGTTTTTTTATTTAGATCAGCCTGCACATCTCGTCCGATTGCTTCTTGTGTTTTTACAATGGCCTCTTTTTTTAATGCTTTCACATCATTTTCAGGTAAATCAAAACTATAGATAAGGTTCGTTAATGTATGTAAGTCTAGCTTTTTTTCTGCTAGATCCGGAAGGTCTTTTTTGAACTTCGAAATAACATTCTTGTTTGTACTTTCGATTATTCTTTTTGCTTCAGTTGCTCGGTCCATTGTTTCAGGAAAAGGAAGATTTGCGACGATAAGTTTGATACTTTTAGCTCTATAACTTGTTTTAGACAAAGATACTAATGTTTCGTTTAGTCCTTGATTTTTAGACTGCATCAGCCATTTATTCATGATACCGATCAAATTCCCGTTCGTAGTGAAATCTGAGCTATAGCCTTCTTTAGTGTTTTTAATGAGTTTTTCTGCTTCAATCGATTTATCGATTGATTTAGGTAAACGGAGATTGGCTGTAAGAAATTTGATGCTCTGATGGTTATAGTTGCAAGTGGCTAGAAAAGCCAACGTTTCATTTGGTCCATATACGTCTAACATTTTATTTAAATAGGTAACGGTATAGAGCAGATTTTGATTAGATAGAAAATCTGTGTTTGTTTTTATTGGTATTTTTTTTATGAGCTTTTCTGCTTCGACTGCTCGATTCAGTGATTTCGGTAAGTGGATGTTAGCGGTAAGAAATTTGATGCTTCCTTTGCTGTAGTTGCAAGAAGCAAGAAAGTCTAACGTCTCTTTAGGTCCGTGTACATCCAGCATTTTATCCAAGTATTTAATGGTGTTCAGTAAATTTTGATTACCTATGAGATCTGTGACTATTCCCCTGTTCTTGTTTTTAATGATGTTTTCTGCTGCGATTACAGGATTTATTGATGATGGCAACTCAAGGTTTGCTATCAGGAATTTGATGGTCTTAGCGCTATAATTACGTAGAGATAAAAAAGCCAATGTTTCATTTGGACCGTGGATGTTCAACATCACATTCCAAGCATTGATCGTATTTAGAAGCTCCTGATTGTTTTTGAAGTCGTTGAATACTTGGCTCTTATCAAGCTTAAATAATTCTTTGACTATTTTTGTGCGGTCTAGTGAGCTTGGCAAATCAAGATTATTGATAATAAATGCAAGGCCCTCAAGACTATAGTTGAATTTAGCTAAAAATGCTAAGGTATCATTTGGTCCGTAGGTTTTGCACATAGCATTCCAGGCTTTAACGCTATGTTCCAGAATTATTTTTTTTTGTCTACTTGTTTATTAGGCATAATGGATTCTCCTTTTCATCGTTTTTTTCTGTTTTATTGTAGGGGATTATTTTGGGTAGGAGGAATTGTTTTTTTCTAAGGTAAGAATTTTTCGGATACCGCTAAGAAATTGCTTGATGAAATACTCACTTTATACAGAAGGTAGAGAAAGTCCATTCTATTTTTATCAAAAATTTTTAGAAAAGAGGTACAATGGAGATGGAAAAGAGAGGCGGGAATTTATGGTACTTAATTTTGTCATCTTATTTTTGATGATTGCAATTACTTCATTTTTTGTAGCAAGTGAATTTGCATTAGTAAAGATACGGCGTTCACGTTTAGAGCAACTAGAAAAGGAAAACGTAAAAAATGCGAAACTAGCACTTCATGTCACACATCATTTAGATAACTATTTATCTGCAAGTCAATTAGGGATCACGTTAACAGGATTGATTATTGGGTGGGTTGGAGAAGGCTCTGTAGCTGCTTTGTTAGAACCATGGCTTGGCAAGTTGCCTTTTAGTTCTGCATTAAGTGGTACGATCTCTGTTGCTTTAGGATTTATTATCGTTACCTATATCGATGTTGTGATCGGTGAACTTTTGCCAAAAAGTTATAGTATCGTCAATACAGAACAGGTCGTTTTATTTGTGGTAAGACCGTTACATTACTTTTATAAACTCATGTTTCCTTTTATTTGGATACTCAATCACTCAGCGGCAGGTCTTGGTAAATTATTAGGGGTGAAATTGGTATCTGAAGGGGAAGAAACCTTGTCACAAGAAGAGCTAACTTTAGTTGCATTGAATTCTTATGAAAAAGGTGAATTAACGAAGGAAGAATACCATTACTTAGAAAATGTCTTTGAATTTGACGACACGCTTGCAAGAGACATCCAAGTGGATCGAACATCGATGCAAGTGTTTGAAGCAAGTGACACAGTGAAACAAGCAATCCAAGAATCAATCAAACGAGGACATACGAGATACCCTGTCATTTTAGAATCAAAGGATAATATTATCGGGTATGTGACGTTGCCCGATTTAATCAAACAATCGTATAAAGATGATCAGTTGCCAGTAGAACAGTTGATTGAAGAACCAATTGTGACGACTGAAACGATCCCGATCAAAAAATTATTGACGATCATGCGTAAAAAAGGCAAACACATTGCGATTTTAAAAGATGAATATGGTGGAACAAGCGGGTTAGTGACGATCGAAGATATTTTAGAAGAAATCGTCGGAGAAATTCGTGATGAAACGGATTTGGATGAAGCTCTTGTGGCAAAACAAGCAGATGGCAGTTACATTGTTTCAGGAAAACTGACATTAGATGATTTCGAACGTTACTTTGATGTTTCGCTCCCTGCATTTGTTGACTCGCCCTTTATCACATTAGCGGGTTTCATGTCTCACTACGAAAAAAATATTGAAGCAGGTAAGGTGATCTTACTTGAAAGTTTTCAATTCACTGTTTTAGAATACAACCATGCACACATCGACTATTTCAAAGTCATAAAAAAACCAGTTAAAGAAGATAAAAAAGAGCAAAAAGAGCAAAAAGAGCAATAGAACAAGAATAGAGGGTAGAATCAGCCATCGCTGATTCTACCCTCTATTTTCTTAATCTTGTTTCTCGGAGTCAGACGCTTCTGTGCCGAACTCTTTTCAATCTTGGATTAGTGGACACTGTCATAACGGACTTCCGCATCATCCAATGAGAAATGTTGTTCGTTGTCCAATTGTTTTAGTTGTTTCATTGAACGAAGGTAAGAATATAGTAGGACAGCAACAGAACCAGCCCATGCAAGTGGAGAAGCAGCTGCGGCACCGGCATATCCCAACATACCTGTCAAAATAATTGCTGCAAATGAACGCATCAGCAATTCCATCATTCCTGCGATGGTCGGTATTTTGCTTTGTCCAAGTCCTTGTAAAGTGTAGCGCAAGATGAACAAGATTGCTAAGATCCAATACAAAGAACCGTTGATATTGAAATAAGTCTGTGCTAATTCAAATACTCTGGTTTCAGAGGATGAAACAAATAGTTTCATCAATGAATGGCCAAAGAAAATCACTGTTGCTCCAGCAACAAGACTAAAGCCAATACTCATCATTAATGTTTGCTTGACACCTTTTAGGATACGACCATATTCTTTTGCTCCGTAGTTTTGAGCACTGAAAGTCGCCATAGCGATCCCAAATGACATCATTGGTTGATTGGCAAATTGATCGATTCGGCTAGCTGCGGCTTGAGCAGCAACGACGTCTGTACCTAGACTATTTAAAGCTGCTTGAAGAACGATTGCTCCGATGGCAATAATCGATGATTGAAAAGCCATTGGCAAAGCAGCATTTAGATGGATACGGATTTCTTCTTTATCAAATGAAAAATCTTTTTTACGTAGTTGCAGCAATGGAATCTTCTTTTTGATATACACGAGACACAATACACTTGAGCTAACTTGGGCAATCACCGTAGCGATGGCTGCTCCTTCTACCCCCATACCAAAGAAGATAATGAAAATCAAATCAAGCACGACATTGATGATAACTGCGATAATCAAAAAGAACAAAGGCGTTCTGCTGTCACCGAGTGCACGAATAACGTTTGAAAGCAGATTAAAACTCATAGATGCAAAAATCCCTAGTAAAATGATCGAGATAAATGTTTGTGCTTGATCAATGATTTCAGGTGGAGTTTGCATCAATTGAAGCATCGGATGAATGAATACTAGGCTAAGGACAGTTAAAACAATAGTGACAATCAAACTTATTATAACACTTGCAGCAAAGCTTTTCTTAAGTCCGCGGTAATCTTTTGCACCATAGCGTTGGGCGGTGATGATCGCTAGTCCAGCTGTTAACCCTTGGGCAAACCCAATAATCAAAAAGGTCAAACTTCCAGTAGCGCCAACAGCGGCCAACGCGTTTTTTCCTAATGTCTGTCCAACGATAATCATATCGACCATATTGTAGAACTGTTGAAAGACATTACCAATGAGCAAAGGAACAGTGAACATTAAAATTAGCTTAGCCGGATTTCCTTTTGTTAAATCGCGCATCTTTTAAACTCCTTATTGTCTTTAAAATTTAGTTAGTAGTATATAGTGTTTATCCTAAGAATACCAATTAGAAATTAATGAAAAAACGGAGTGTTTTCTCTGTTTTCTTGGAATTTTCATAGTTTATTTTCAATAAACCGCACCATGAAACAAGCCAAGAAGTGAACCACTGAATGAATTCAACGAATAAATTCAAAAGATCAACTGCTTGGCCTGAACGTACGGATCAAAAAGCGACATTGTTAAGTGTCAACTTTAATATTGTTTAATCTCACTTGGTAAAAGAATCGTTTCTCTTGTGCCATCATCATAAGCATAGACTTGGCTTGGGAATTGTGAAGAATATCGAAATGGTAAATCAATGTCCATTTCTACCTCACTGCCTGCTTGTGAAAAATGGATGGTTACTTTTCCATTATTCTCTATTAAATCAAAGGCTAAAATATTATCTAATGAGATGACTCCCTTAAGGTCTAGGTCAATAATAAACCAGATACTATCAATCAATTCATCTGGCAAACTCGATACAACACCTACAGAGGCATACCGGTTGCGACTGCTGTCAAAACTTTCAAACATCTGTTTAACCTCCTTTGTTTTATCGAATAGACATGTACACTTTTTCGTTTAGGATAAATGAATGATACTTACTGTAACGATGGTTCATTCTAATAAAGATTTTTAAAAAATGCAACAATAATCGCATACTTTTTTTCAAAATATAAGTTTTTTTTAAAGAGAGAAAAAAATATGCCAAAAGCGCAGTTTCCAACGCTTTTGGCATAAACAATTTTTCTGTTATTCTTCAGGTGAACCAATTACTTCTGGTTCGCTTGCTTCATCAGTTGTTTCAGTTTCTTCTGCTGGAGCTACGACAGCAGCGATTTGTTCTTCACTATCCGTTACAACTTTATATTCGTTGTTTTCTGGTAGATCTGCCACAGTGATCGAATCACCTAAGTCTAAGTTTGTTACATCTACTTCGATACGTTCTGGCAAGTTATCTGGTGTAGCAGATACAAGAACTGTGTATAGGTTTTGAGCTAATACACCGCCAGATTTAGCACCTGCAGCCTCACCAATTAGAACAATTTCTGTTTCAACTTCTGTTTCTTCTGACATGTTAACAGATAAAAATTCGACATGTTCAAAATGGTTGGTAAAGGTATTTGTTTGGACTTTATGAACCAATGTGTTGACTTTGTTTCCGTCAATGTCCATTGTCACTACGGCATTCGCACCATTTTCACGTAATAATTTGCTAAATGTTTGACCATCAAACGAGATTGGTGTGCTTTCAACATTGTAGCCATAAACGATAGCTGGAACTTTACCTTCATGACGCAATTTGTTTCTTAACGAACGGGGACGTACTTCTCTTTTACTTACTTCTAATGATACTGACATAACCAAAATTCCTCCTTAAAATGTGACTGCCTGCTTTGGTAACGGGCAGATTTTATTTAAGTGAACTTTTCCGCGGCTATTCTCTTGCACATTATTGGGTAGGGGCGCTTAAAAAAGCACAAAAGGGTAGATGCACGCATCTACCTTAGAAAGTCAGGATTCAACTTTTCTCCACCAGGTCATTACGCTGTGTATGAGAAATCCAATTCACTTTACTACTTAACCGTAGCGCTAATTTTTGATTAAGTCAAGGAATAACGCTGGTTTTATTATTTGCATGAAGAAATATTCAGGTTATAATGCTTGGTAGGATAAGAAAGGAAACACCTATGCGTTTAGATAAATTGATTGAAGATCAGCTACAAACAACACGGAAAGAAATGAAACGATTATTTGCTTCTAAGCAAGTTCGAATAGATGGACAAATCGAGTTTAGTCAAAACCGTAATGTCGATAGTTTGCTCCACGAGATCGAAGTTTCTGGTAAGCGATTAACTACAAATGAATCCTACTTTCTCTTGAATAAGCCGAATGGGGCGGTTACTGCTGTAAAAGATGAAGAAAAGATGACAGTAGTGGATTTGATTGCTTCAGCAGACCGGGTCCAGGATTTGTATCCCGTAGGACGCTTGGATCGTGATACGACGGGGCTGCTCTTACTGACATCGAATGGGCAGCTAGGCTATGAGATGCTACTTCCTAATAAGAAGGTATTAAAAACTTACCAAGTAGCAGTCAATGCAGGATTGACGCCTGAGGATAGTCGGGCTTTTAAAGAAGGAATCGTATTCGATAGCGGGTATCGCTGTTTGCCTGCAGAACTGACGATCACAGAAGCAACCAATAAAATCAGTACAGCGACTGTCACGATTCAAGAAGGAAAGTTCCACCAAGTTAAGAAGATGTTTCTAGCTCGCGGGAAAAAAGTAGTAGAACTAAGAAGAATTAAGATGGGTCCGCTAGAATTAGATGAAAAATTACCAGTGGGCGCCTATCGGTCGTTGACGCTCACTGAATTAAAGCAACTAAAAATGTATTTTAAATAGGAGAAGATAAAATGAACTATCAAACAATATTATTTGACGTAGATGATACATTACTTGACTTTCAATTAACCGAAGCAAAGGCCTTAAACGAATTGTTTGCAGAACAAGGAATCGAACTGACTCCTGAAGTGAGAACAAGTTACAAAGCATTGAATCATCATTTGTGGCGTGAATTTGAAAAAGGAAATATGACAAGAGAAGAAGTTACAGGCAATCGTTTTGGATTATTATTCCAACAATTTGGGAAGACCGTTGATAGCGCAGCAATGGAAAAGCGCTACCGTCACTATTTGAATCAAGGACATGATTTGATCGAGGGTAGTCATGAACTGCTTCAAGCACTAGAAAATCAAGCAGACCTCTATATCGTGACCAATGGTGTATCGAAGACACAATACCAACGTTTGACTGATGCGAAGATGCTAGGATATTTCAAACAGATTTTTGTTTCTGAAGATGTCGGCGCACAAAAACCGATGAAGGCATTCTTTGACCATGTATTCTCTCATATCCCAAATTTCGAAAAAGAAAAAACAGTGATTATCGGTGACTCGCTCACTTCTGATATTAAAGGTGGAAATGCTGCTGGGATCGATACGATTTGGTTCAATAAAAATAAATTGCCTGAGATTCCTGAAATCAAACCTACTTATCGAGTAGATTCACTAGCTGAGCTTTATCCTCTTTTGGAAATAGACGTACATTAATTTTCAGAAAAATATAGCATTTTCGTGTTTTTTCGCTATAATAGATTAGAATGAAAAAACGGATATGAAAGAGGTTTTAGTCAATGACAAAAAGCAAGCCAATTATCATTGGTGTGACGGGTGGATCTGGAAGCGGAAAAACAAGTGTTAGTCGCGCAATCTTCAATAATTTTCCAGACCATTCCATCATGATGCTTGAACAAGATTCTTATTATAAAGATCAAAGCAATTTAAGCTTTGAAGAACGATTGAATACGAATTACGATCATCCCTTTGCCTTTGATAATGATCTGCTGATTCAGCATGTAGAAGAACTACTGAACTATAAAGCCATTGAAAAACCAGTCTATGATTATGTTGCACACACAAGAAGCCAAGCAACGATCATTCAAGAACCGAAAGAAGTAATTATTTTAGAAGGCATCTTAATTCTAGAAGACGAACGCTTGCGCGAGTTGATGGACATTAAAGTCTACGTTGATACAGACGATGATATTCGCATCATCCGCCGAATCAAACGAGATATGGAAGAACGTGGCAGAACATTGGATTCGGTCATCGAACAATATTTGACAGTGGTCAAACCGATGTATCATCAATTTATCGAACCGACCAAACGTTACGCAGATATCATCGTGCCTGAAGGCGGCGAAAATCACGTTGCTATCGATTTGATTACGACTAAAGTTGCTAGTTTTTTAGATCATAAATAAGTTGTAGCGAGGATAAGAACAGTTGTATGTACTGGAGCAGTGAATCTGTCAGAAATAGTTCTGAGGGGTTGCTGATTGGATTTAGGATAGAGTGATAGATGGCTCTCTTAAATTCTTTACCAGTCAACTGTTTTTTTATTTAGAAAAAAGTAGGATTATACTTAAGATGGTGGAGAGACTATTTATGGTAAAGAAAGCAAGTATACACAAGTACATACAGGTTATCCCGATTATCGGTTTCGTGTTTTTTCTAGTATTGGTTCTGTACGGATACCGACATGGTATTTTTCAGTCAACGGATTCTTTACAGAAATTTTTTCAACAATTTGGCCAATTCGCGGTAATCATGTTCATCTTTTTCCAAGTTATCCAAGTCATTATCCCTATTCTGCCAGGCGGTATTTCTTCTGTAGCAGGAATGTTGATGTTTGGCAACGGATTTGGTCTGCTTTATAGCTGTATCGGTTTAGTGATCGGGGAGGCAATTGGTTTTTTGCTTGTTCGCTATTATGGCGTAAGTTTTGTTCAACTTATCCTTTCACCGAAAAAATACCAGAAATTTGATCAATTATTGACACGAAGAACAAAAGATATCAAAAAAGTATTGATTGTCACGCTGTTATTACCTTTTGCACCTGACGATCTTATCTGTCTTGTCGCAGGCTTGACAAAATTGACTTTCAGAGAATACATGCAGATCGTTATTCTTTTGAAGCCATGGTCTGTTGGGATCTATAGTATGATCATGCTGTTTTTATTTCATAAAGCGCAAGGCAGCTTATAAGAAGGGAAGAAAACGATGTTAGAAAAAGTCAAAGTTACGCAAAATGAACTAGAAGAACTAGTCGCAGTTATCCAAGAAGTCTGGCCGGAAGCATTCATTCCAATCATCGGGCAAGAACAGGTGGACTACATGTTAGCGACCTATCAATCAAAAACACAGATCGAGAAGGAATTAGCTACTGCTGTTAATTATTACTTGTTGAAAGACGAAGGCGAAACAGTTGGCTATACAGCATATGAAGTGATTGATGGAAAAATCTACTTGAGCAAATTGTACCTACTAAGCAAAGTACGAGGAAAAGGACTGACATCTGCAATTTTTCGTTGGTATGAAGAATTAGCAACCGAACAAGGGCTGCATGAAATCTTTTTACGCGTAAATCAAGAAAATACCCAAGCTATTGCAGTTTATCAACACCAAGGATTTGAAATCGAAGAAGAATTGATTTCCGATATTGGCCGAGGATTTCAAATGGTGGATTACAAAATGAAAAAAACACTCGCATAAATGGTGAGGGTGTGTTAAAGTAGCTTCATGCGACGGGTCGAGAAGGCCTCTGGGTTACAGATGCGCCTGATTGATTTTGGAGGCACACGATAAGTTAATTATCACTTGCCGGAATGCAAGGGTGTCGGACAAGACTTTTGTGGAGAAGGGCTTGTCTGCTTAAAAACAGCTGTTTTTAAGCACCAGTAAGTAAAAGCCGATCAACTCAACAAAGATAAGTGCGAATTTTGAGACGTTACTGTTTCAGTCATACTTATTTGAGTGATCGGCTTTTATTTTTATGTATCAAAAAAATATACCTGTACATACCATTATGTAGAGTCAGTTCTAAACTTAGTATCAGGACATTCTATGGCTGAGAGCATAGTGATCACAGCTTGTGCGATTTACTATGTAATAATCTAACCAATAATTTTTATAGAGACTATATTCTGCCGTATAAGCGGTAGGTTTTTTCATAGTTTCATTTTTTCCCTACTTTTGTTTTTAGTCTATGATGAGCACGATATCCATCACGGTAAATTGTTTGTTTTCAGGGTCATAGATCGACCATAAAAATGCCCCGTCGTCTTCTCTGCCATCATTATAGATATTTGTAAAGTCGTTGTTCCATTGGTAGATCACTAAATTCTTTTTATCAGGGAATAAGAGATCATTGACTTTCCAAAAGTCTTTGCGTGTTCGCTGTATACCAACGTAGCTAAGAAAAGTTGATTCATATTCTCCATCTTCCGCGAAAAAATTTTCCGGTGGGAGTGCCACAGCTTGTATCATTTGAGAATTCACGCGAATAGGGAATCCATTATAAGAATCAAAAGAAGGAACATCCATGTAGACAAGTTTTACGTCTGCGGTTAATTTATATAATTGAGGAAATCGTTTAACTGCGGCTTCCCAACTTTTTCTATACCCTATTCGTTCCCGTATGATTCTTGCTCTATATTGTTGCACGGGTTCGCCGTATATGGGAAAACCAGTGGCTTCTTTTGTTATCATGTCAGCTTTAATCTCGGCATCGATCCTCATCTCCATGGCTTGCTTTATTTCAGGCGTCAAAGTGATCTCTACTTCTGGTACTTGATCTAGCTTTTGTTTTAATCCTGGTACGAGATGAGGTACTTGGATTGACCATTTCCGATTCATATACGTGAAGTAAGCCAAGACGGCTTCTTGATGGCTGGTGCACCTCTTGTAATTTTTTTCTGTAAAAAAAGCGCACTCTACAGGTTCGATTAAACGATCATTGAATTTATAATAAAAGGTTTCTTTTTCTAACAGTTCCATGTTTTCACGCTCCTTACGATTATTTACGTATCTACGCTGTTTTTTCATTTTGCCATGAAGCATCGTCCAGTAAAGGCAGTCTTTAAAACTCCCTTTTTCCTAAAAAAGAAATTTGTGAAAGGTATTTTTTCTATTTATACATAGGACGATTTTTTAATGTGGTTGAAGGGAGATGCTTAAAGGCATGGAAGACTAGTGTTTGAAGGAGCCAGTTTCGTTCAACTTTTTTCAGTATAAAAAAATTTGATTTCAAAACCTCGGTTGAGGTTTTGCTAGTAACGGTGTTTGATTATTTTATAAAATTGGTTTCTGCTACAATTAATGCTAGAATGATTTTAAATTATAAAATTGAATAAGTAGCTAAGGAGCTTTTTTTATGTACGAAAAAATCAAACAATTCGGTCGTAATTTTACGCAAACTACGCCGTTTATTTTAAGTAATACGGTCATTTTGATTCCGTATCTTTTATTTTTAAGCTTAAGCGATGGTAATGGCTGGCTGTCCATTTTGCCATTTACGCTTTTTTATACGTTTCGCATGACGGGACTATTTTTAATCAGTAGTCTGCAGTTTGGATTGGATAGCTATACTTTATTGATGATCTCTTTACTGATGGGAGGAGCAGGCTCGCTATTAGGTATTCTAGGAGTCATCTATTTTCCTTTGTTTTATTTATCAAGTATTTTATTGGGCTTGAGTGTTTCGTGGATAGTTCCGGCAAATATTACTGTGAATGCGCATGAAAAACATCAGGGATTTACGAACATGACAGCCAACAAATACCCGTTTGCTATTCTATTATTGATTTTGCTGTTTCGCTCGATTGCTCTTCCTGGTACTACGCAGATCGTTGTGACACTAGCTATCTATACCTTGTTTTATATCATGGCTTACCATACGGTTAGACATTATCCGCGGTATGAATTAGATTTCAAGGACATCAAATCCAATTTAGTAGCAACCAAAGAATTTGTCCTCTTTATTGGTTTCTTCATCCTTTTGTTTTTGCTGCGTAACGCGCGATTACTAGTTGATCCTGAACTGTTCGATATTGCGGTTTATGGTTTTTTATTGTTATTTGTTTTGGCAGCCTTTTATTTAGGCAGGGCGAAGAAAAACTGGAAGCTGCCAACATGGATGAATCTCTATACCTTTTTAAATGGCATGCTAGGCAATTTCTTGTTTTTATTCAGTACGATCTACGTAGGAAGAGTCTATGGTTTTGATCGCTTGGCAATTGATATGTACTTGCCATATATTGCAGGAATGATTTTAGCAAAACTCATTGGCAATAGGTTGTTACGAGGTTTCTCAGCTACACCGCTTGTTGTCCAACTTGCTGGTCTCTTTCTTTCATTGCTCGTTCTTTTAGTGCCGTATGGATTTGTTCCAGGGCTGTTTTTACTCAGTTTTTGGCATGCGGTTGCTAGCAGTTGGCTGAACCACGAATATTATGAGATTGAAACAGAAATTCCAATGGACCGCAGAATCATCACAAAATTTACTACTCAAAACAAGGGAAGTGTGACGCATCAATTTTTGTTGATGGTTTGGATGTTGGTCATTGCTCGCTTGATGGGTGAGCCAGTAGCTTTGCTTTTGCGATTAACAGGAAAATTAAGTGTGACAAGTTCAAGTGTTCAATTAATGACTTATGCTAAATGGGGAAACGTGGGCCTATTGTTGTTAGGCGTTATCACAGTCTATTTACTATGGAAGCGAGATGAAAAACATGCGCCTATTCATTGATGGAGATGGATCACCAGTCAAAGAGGATGTCATTGATTTAGCCAGCAAAAAAAAGCTTGAAGTAGTGATTGTGACAAGTGTCGATCACTATACTACAAAAGAATATCCCTCAAATGTGCAACTTGTGTATGTTGATCGTGGTACAGATAGTGCAGATTTTAAAATCGTGGGTTTGATTCATCGAGGAGATTTTTTAGTCACCCAAGATTATGGTCTGGCATCACTCGTTTTGCCAAAAGGTGTACGAGTCTTTCATCAATCTGGAAAAGAATTTGATGAAAGTAACATTGGTTCACTTTTAGAGCAACGGTATCACAGTGGGAAAATGAGAAAAGCTGGTCTGCGAACTAGAGGGCCCAAACCCTTTACGAAAGACGACCATGCAGCTTTTCGGCTTGCATTTGAGCAAGCATTGGCGGAAAATAGTTGAAATTAAACATGAGGTCGAGACAAAAGTCGTTTCGGTTTGAGAAATTGGAAAGAAAAACGAACAATACGTTTTTTGTATTGCTCGTTTTTTTGTATGGAGATTATTTTTTTCTTTTCTTATACAACTGGATCAATGAATCGATGGCTAAGAAGATAATGACTAACGCAGCGATCGCATAGGTACAAATCCCTAAGATGGAGATGACATTGAAACGATCATCTGGTGCGGCTTGTACTAAAAGTGAGGCTCCTACGATCAATGCAGCAAGGATCACGCCGAAAACGATCCGATTGACCATGTTTTCTATACGATTTAATAGATCTTCTTGCTTTTTGATTTCTAAATTCACTTTTCCTTGCCCTGAGGTCCATATCTCAAGTAGATGATGCAGTTGCTGGGGAAGTTTCGGTGCAGTTTTCAACCCGCTTAATAAGTCTAATCCCGTTTTCTTCAACGTTTCTTCGATTTCTAAATGAGTGAAAAAATAATTCTGAGCAAATGGTGTGGCAATCTCCATCAATGACATTTCAGGATCTAATACACGAATCACACCTTCTAATGTACTAAAAGCTTTGAGTAATAGAGTGATATCACGATCAAACTGTAAATTATTTTGGTGACAGATCACGACAATCTGGGTAAAGACCTCTTGGATCTCGATTTCTTCGATGGGAGAATCGGTATATTGCTCAAGAAAGGTAGCTAGTTCTTGATGAAAATTACTTTCATCAAAAGGACCTTCCTGTTGGCAAAGCCGTAAAACAGCTTTTTCAATACGATAATTATCTTTTGTGTATAGCGCAATGACAGCTTCTGTCAAGCGTTGGCGAAGAGTCAGCGATAGCTGGCCCATCATACCAAAATCAATATAGTTCAGCGCATAAGGTGCGGCTTGTTTCGTGACACGAGAAGTAGCTGTTACGCTGATTGAATGAAATTCTTTTTGGCGTTTTTTTGTTTCGGTTGTTTGGTTGTGACTCAATTCATCTTGGGTCAATACATGGAATAGAATATTTCCAGGATGAGGATCTGCATGGAAAAAGCCATCATCGAACACTTGCTTCATAAAATTTTCGACTAATAATTTTGCGATGCTTTGTTTTAATTGCTGATTTTCATACCCTTCAATGAGTGGTGGTTCATCAGCTGTTATGTTCATTAAATGGTTTAAATTTTCTCCAGGCATTGCCTCCATCACGATCACTTTTTTCGAACAAAAAGCTTCATAGATTTTTGGACTGCGAATCTCTTGCCAATGGTCATTCTTTTCATAAAATAATACGCCATTCTTACTTTCTTTAAAAAAGTCCAATTCATTCGTCAACGAACGTCGTACTTCTTGCAGCACACCATTCAAATCTACTACGCTAGTTTCAGGAATGTATTTAATCAAAGGAAGAGCTCTTTCAAAAAGTTGCAGATCCAACATGATCTCTTCAGCAATATTTGGATGTTGGACTTTAACGACCACAGTGTCGCCATTTTTTAACTTTGCGTGGTGTGCTTGACCCATAGAAGCTGAGGCAAAAGGAGCTTTGGTAAATTCTTCAAAAATATCTTCGATCAATAAGTCCAACTCTGATTCGATTGTTTTTTTTACGGTTAGATAGCTATCACTAGGGACACTATCCTGTAAGGTTTTGAACGTTTTTGTAAACTTAGTTGAAAGCAAGTCGTCACGTACAGATAACATTTGACCGATTTTGATAAATGTTGGTCCTAATTCTTCGAAGGCAGTTTTCACCTGTTCAGGATTTTTTTGCTGGACAAAGTTAGGAACGACATTATATTTGATAAATATTTTGATGATTTCTGCTAAACGGCTACGAGAAGTTGATTTTGACATGTAACTCACTCCTTTCTATTATCATAACTGGAAAAGAAAAAAGGAACAACTAACTTGACGGTATATTTTACAATCCCTCAATCGAATTTTTCTAGTCAGCAAATCATCATTATTAGACAAGAATCTAAAAAAAGTGAGGATCTATTTCTTGCATTTTTTCCTACGATTCAACACGAAACGCTTCTTTCACAACCATCTTTTTTGTGCTAGAATATGAAATAAATCACTGAATGATTTAGAATACAGGAGGACAATCTTTTGAAGATTACTTTACTATATGGCGGACGCAGTGAAGAACATGATGTTTCGATTCTTTCAGCGTTTTCAGTCTTGAATGCTATTTATTATGCGTATTATCAAGTGCAACTTATATTTATCAGTAAAGATGGTCAATGGGTCAAAGGACCATTGTTAACAGAAAAACCAGCCAGCAAAGATGAGTTGCATCTGACTTGGGATCCAAGTGGAAAAGTAACAGACGGCTTTACTGGAAAGGTGATCAATCCTGGAGAAATCAAAGAAGAAGGAACGATTGTTTTCCCAGTTCTGCACGGACCAAATGGAGAAGATGGCACGATCCAAGGATTTTTAGAAACATTGAATTTACCTTATGTGGGCGCGGGTGTGTTGACGAGTGCATGTGCTATGGACAAGATTATGACGAAGTACATTTTACAGGCCGGGGGAGTGCCACAAGTTCCTTATGTCCCAGTATTGAAAAATCAATGGAAAGAAAATCCTAAAAAAGTTTTTGATCAATGTGAAGGCTCTTTGCTTTATCCGATGTTCGTCAAACCTGCGAATATGGGATCAAGCGTAGGGATATCCAAAGCGGAAAATCGGGAAGAATTACAAAATGCGTTAGCGACTGCATACCAATATGATTCACGTGCAATCGTTGAACAAGGGATCGAGGCTCGTGAGATCGAAGTTGCAGTCCTTGGAAATGAAGATGTACGCACCACGTTACCTGGTGAAGTAGTAAAAGATGTGGCTTTCTATGACTATGATGCAAAATACATCAATAATAAAATCGAAATGCAGATCCCTGCTGAAGTTCCAGAAGAAGTGTATCAAAAAGCACAGGAGTATGCGAAACTTGCCTATACGATGTTAGGCGGAAGTGGCTTGAGCCGTTGTGATTTCTTCTTAACAAATAAAAATGAGCTTTTCTTAAATGAATTGAATACAATGCCTGGATTTACTCAATTTAGTATGTATCCTCTACTATGGGAAAACATGGGCTTAAAATACGGAGATTTGATTGAAGAACTGATCCAACTAGGAATCAATCGATTCAACCAACGTCAAAGTTTTTTTGAAGTAAATAAATAAAACCAGAATGAAGCTGGATCAAGTGTCAACTACGCTTGTTCTGGCTTTTATATGCGAAAAGGAAGGTTTTCATGAAATTAACGATACAAGAAATTGCGCAAGCAGTCGGTAGCGGGAATGAGGAATCAGGTAAGATAACTGGAGTGGAATTTGATAGTCGTAAAATCAAAGCCGGTGATCTATTTGTCCCCTTAGCTGGAGCAAGGGACGGGCATGAATTTATTCAGCAAGCAATTGAACAAGGTGCTTCGGCTACGCTGTGGAGCAAAGAACCAGCAAAAGCTCCGCAAGGAATTCCAGTGATCATTGTAAAAGATACATTAGTAGCAATGCAGGATCTAGCTAAATACTATTTAGAGAAGGTTGGCGCGGATGTTATCGCGGTGACTGGGAGCAATGGCAAAACAACTACGAAAGATTTAACTGCATCAGTATTATCGCAAAAATTCCATACGTATAAGACGCAAGGAAATTACAATAATAATATTGGTTTGCCTTACACCATCTTGCATATGCCTGATGAAACAGAAAAAATCGTTTTAGAGATGGGGATGGATCATGCTAATGAGATCACTGCGCTTTCTTTGTTAGCCCACCCTAAAGTTGCGGCAATCACGATGATCGGAGAAGCGCATATCGAAAACCTTGGTTCTCGAGAAGGAATCGCTAAAGCGAAGATGGAGATCGTAGATGGGCTTGCATCGGACGGTTTATTGATTATTCCAGAAGCAGAGCCGCTATTAAAACCACTCACAAAGAATTTGACACAACGTGTGCAAACATTTGGGATTGGTTCAGGAGATGTCGATGCCACTGTTGAAAAAGAAGAAAAGACAGAAACAAACTTTAAAGTAGCAAACGACTACTTTATGATCCCTCTTCCAGGTAGTTATAATGTGACCAATGCGCTGATTGCTTATACAGTAGGCCGCTTTTTTGGGTTATCTATTGAAGAAATCCGTCTTGGTTTAGCAAATGTCTCTGTGACACAAAACCGTACAGAATGGCTGATAGCAGGTAATGGTGCCTCCATTTTAAGTGATGTCTACAATGCCAATCCAACCGCCATGGGCTTAGTTCTGGATACTTTTGGTCAACTCCCCTCTGAAGGCAGACGAATCGCTGTGCTTGCAGACATGCTTGAGTTGGGACCAGATTCCTTGCAGATGAATGCAAGCATGAGTGAACATATCAAGCCCGATAAGTATGCTGTAGTCTTTTTGTATGGGCAACAGATGCGCGCATTGAAAGAAGCCTTAGAAAAACAATATCCCACATTATCAGTCGTTTATGTTGAAAAAGAAAAAGAAGAATTGATCAAAGCAATCAAAGAAGAATTGCACCCTGAGGATAGTATTCTATTAAAGGGGAGCAATAGTATGAAACTGAATGAAGTCGTTCAACAGCTATTGGAAATGAAATGATGAACTGTAAACTTGCAGAAAATGAAAAATCATGCTAAAATAACCTATTGCCGAAAGATGAAGAGAAATTGGACTGGTTTTATCATAATGTAAATTGCTAGAGCCAGATGTCATAATAATGATAAAGCTGAACGCGACCCGTTTGGCTTTTCTAATGCCTAAACTTCGCAAAGTGATTTTTCGGTGGTGCCACAGGGGCTAAGAATGGATAAAAACGTGCGTGGCCACTGTCAAAAAGAACCAAACACTTTGACCGAACAATCGACGGGGTAGCAAAAATTAAGCTACATCCTCAGTTAACAAACATATAGGAGGATTCATTTGAAATTTAAAGAACTAGAATTATCACCAGAATTATTGAAATCAGTAGAGCGTGCAGGCTTTGAAGAAGCAACACCAATCCAGTCAGAAACAATTCCTTTAGCATTGTCTGGAAAAGACGTGATCGGACAGGCACAAACAGGAACTGGTAAAACGGCTGCTTTTGGTTTGCCAATGTTAGAAAAAATCGATACAAATCGTAACGAACTACAAGGATTAGTTATTTCACCAACTCGTGAATTGGCAATCCAAACACAAGAAGAACTTTACCGTCTTGGCCGCGACAAACGCGTACGCGTGCAAGCTGTCTATGGTGGAGCAGATATCGGCCGTCAAATCCGTGGATTAAAAGATCGTCCACATATCGTTGTCGGTACACCAGGACGTATGTTAGACCACATCAACCGTCACACATTGAAATTAGGGACTGTTGAAACACTAGTATTAGACGAAGCAGACGAAATGCTGAATATGGGCTTCTTAGAAGATATCGAAAGTATCATCTCTAGAGTGCCTGACCAAAGACAAACATTATTGTTCTCAGCAACGATGCCTCCAGCGATCAAAAATATCGGCGTGAAATTCATGAAAGATCCAGTGCACGTGAAAATCAAAACAAAAGAAATGACTGCTGATTTGATCGATCAATACTATGTACGTGCAAAAGAATATGAAAAATTTGACATCATGACTCGTTTGTTTGATGTACAATCACCTGAATTAACGATTGTTTTCGGGCGTACAAAACGACGTGTGGATGAGTTAGCTCGTGGACTAGAAGCTCGTGGCTATCGTGCAGAGGGAATTCACGGAGATCTTTCACAACAAAAACGTATGAGTGTATTACGCTCATTCAAAGGCGGACATCTAGACATTTTAGTTGCCACAGACGTTGCGGCTCGTGGACTAGACATCTCAGGTGTGACGCACGTGTACAACTATGATATCCCTCAAGATCCAGAAAGTTATGTTCACCGTATCGGTCGTACAGGGCGTGCCGGAAAAGGCGGAATGTCAGTAACTTTTGTTACACCAAACGAGATGGATTATCTTCATGTCATTGAAAACTTAACGAAAAAACGTATGACTACATTGCGTCCTCCTACTGAAAAAGAAGCATTCAAAGGACAACTAGGCGCAGCAATCGAACAAATCGAAGCAAAATTGGAAGAAAATGGGTTAGACAAATATCTTCAAACAGCTGATAAGCTTTTAGAAGAATATTCTGCTCAAGATCTAGTAGCGTTGTTATTAAAAACAATAGCAAAAGATCCTTCAGACGCAGTCCCAGTTAAAATCACACCAGAACGTCCATTGCCTATGCAGAAAAAAGGCTACAACAAGAATGGTAAACGTGGTGGCGGTAATAACCGTAATCGCCGTGATAATGGGAATTATCGTGGAAACAAATCTAAAGGTGGATATAACAAAAACAGTAGCCACCAAAAAGATGGCGGTAAACGTCAAAACGATAAAAAACGTGGTTTTGTGATTCGTACAAATAATGATTAATAACAAAATGAAAGTTTCTCTTTTTTAAGAGAAGCTTTCATTTTTATTATTTCTATACATATTGGTGGTAAAATAGCGAGAATTTGGTAGAATGAGAGTGTTCTAGAATTTTTGAAAAGAGAAAAGTATATGATAAAAGGAATTGGTATTGACGCAGTTGAATTACCTAGGATTGCGAAGATCATCAAAGAAAAACAAAAATTTATTGACCGTGTGCTAACGTCTAACGAAATCGTTCAATTTCGTGAATTGCCTTTTCATCGGCAGGTAGAATTTTTAGGTGGGCGATATGCTTGCAAAGAAGCATTTTCCAAAGCTTGGGGAACTGGCATTGGAAAAGTGACCTTTCAAGAAATCGAAATCTTAAAAAATGATGCAGGACAGCCCGTAGTGACAAAATCACCTTATAGTGGGAAAGTTTGGGTCAGTATCACGCATACGGATGAAGTCGCCTATGCACAAATTATTTTAGAAGAGTAGAAAGAAGGAAAAAATATGGTTGTCGCTTGGCACCGTCCTACAAGAGCAGTTATACATACAAAAGCTATTACTGAAAACGTGAAAAATGAAGTAGATCGATTACCTAAAGGGAAAGAATTATTTGCTGTTGTCAAAGCAAATGGTTATGGACATGGAGCAATCCAGACAGCTGAAGCTGCTGTTGCTGGCGGAGCTACCGGTTTTTGTGTATCTAACTTGGATGAAGGAATCGAATTGAGAGAAGCCGGCTTTACACAGCCGATTCTAGTATTGAACATGATTCCAATCGATGCACTGACATTAGCTGTTGCTCACGATCTATCTATCACTGTAGGAAACCAAGAATGGTTGAATGAGGCGGCAGAGTTCCTGTCTGATCGTGGAATAAACCATCCTCTTTCACTGCACCTAAAAGTAGATACTGGGATGGGCAGAATCGGCTTTACGACTCCAAAAGATGCCGTAAGCGCTGTGACGTTCATTCACCATAGTTCTGTGCTAAACTGGGAAGGAATCTATACCCATTTCTCAACAGCTGATCAAGCTGACGATACTTATTGGAAGCTACAACAAAAGAGATTTATCGAAATGCTCGATGCAATGTCTGAATTACCGAGATATATCCATGTCAGCAATAGTGCCACAGCACTATGGCATGATGAACAAATCGGCAATATGATTCGTTTTGGGGTGGCGATGTATGGACTGAACCCTTCTGGTCATGCGTTGGCTGAAACATATCCTTTACAGCCCGCACTTGAATTAGTATCAGAGTTGATCCAAGTGAAACAATTGGCTAAAGGAGAAGGTATTGGTTATGGCAAGACCTATACGACTAGTGAAGCAGAATGGATCGGAACGATCCCTATTGGTTATGCAGACGGTTGGTTGCGAAAAATGCAAGGATTTTCAGTTTTAGTAGAAGGGAATTTTTGTGAAATCGTTGGTCGTGTCTGTATGGATCAAATTATGGTGCGTCTACCTCATGAATTTTCTATTGGAACAAAAGTAACCTTGATCGGTAAGAATCATGGACAAGAAGTAACAATGCAAGCAGTGGCGGATCATATCGATACGATCCATTATGAAGTAGCCTGTGTACTAGGAACACGGATTCCTAGAGAATATCAAGATTAAGGAGAATCCTATGGTTAAAAGAGGAGATATTTATTTTGCTGATCTTTCTCCAGTCGTGGGATCAGAACAGGGCGGGACCCGTCCCGTTTTAGTCATCCAAAATAATTTAGGCAATCACTTTAGTCCTACGATTATTGTTGCGGCAATCACGGCAAAAATGGCAAAGCCTAAATTACCTACGCATATAGGGATCAAAGCAACGGGGACAGGAATTGAACGTGATTCCGTCATTTTACTCGAGCAAATCAGAACAATCGACAAATCAAGACTGAAAGAAAAAGTCTGTCATTTAGATCGTGGGATCATGACAGATGTTGATCGTGCATTGAAAATCAGTGTAGGCATCGAAGCATTGGCGCCTGTCACTAAATAAAAGCATTACGCCTTTACATATAAAAAGATTGATGAAGCTCAGTCGTGCGTATGTTTTACCAAACGGATAAAATAAAAATAGAAGAAAAAAAAGAAATCTAGATCCAAACACACGAGAAAGTGTCCTGAATCTAGGTTTCTTTGTTTACTTACTGCAAGATTGGCTTACCAACTTGCTTTTTTTACGCCAGGGATCAATCCTTGATGCGCTAATTCACGGAATTTGATCCGAGACATGCCAAACTTACGCATGTAGCCGCGTGGACGTCCATCAATCAAGTCACGATTTTTTAAGCGTTCCGGACGAGCGTCTAAAGGAAGTTGTCTTAATCCTTCATAGTCCTTATTGGCTTTTAATTCTTGGCGTAAAGCGGCATAGCGCTCAATCGTAGCTTGTTGTTTTTTTACTTTGGCGATTTTTGATTTTTTTGCCATATTCTTTCCTCCATTTTTATAAATCGTAAAGATTTCGTTTTCGGAAATGCAACTTTAACATAAACAGTAGATAAACGCAATTTATTTGGATTTATTCAAAATAAGGCGCATTTTTTGTCAAATGGAACGAGGGAACGTAAACTAAAAGTAAAAAGGGGTGCAAAGAAGATGGAAAGATTAGGGATTACAGGGTATGGACCAGCAATAGAAGTGTTTAAACGTATCACTGCGGAACCAAGGGAATTGACCGCAAATCATATTCGGGTAAAAATGAAAGCGTTCGGAATCAACCCTTATGATATTGCTTTGCGTTCAGGTAGCATGCAAGAAGTACGCAAATTGACGTTTCCTTATGTCTTAGGAAATGATGGTGCGGGAATCGTAACGGAAGTAGCAGCGGATGTTCAATCTTTTAAAGTGGGGGACCGAGTGGCAGTTCACCCAATATCAGGAGCTTATGGAGAAGAAATCGTCTTACCAGTGGGGAAAGCGGCTAAAATCCCAGAAAAAATGAGTTGGTCAGAAGCGGCAGCAATCGTCACATCGGGGATTACCGCCTACAATCTAATCAATCACCTGCTAGATCTTCAACCAACCGATACAGTAATGATTGAAGGGGCATCGGGAGCGGTAGGAACTAGCTTGATTCAATTACTTCATATGAGAGGAATCCGAACACTCGCCAGTGCTTCTAAAAAGAATGAAGAAAAGATACGTCAACTTGGAGTTTCTGATTTTTCTGCATATGATCAAGAAAATCCTGGCATAAAATTCCAAAATCAGGCAGATACTGTGATTGATGCAACAAAAGGGAGCGTAAAAGGTGAATCTGGTATCCAAATCATGAAAGAGGGTGGGAGATACATCGCCTTGAATGATCTTCCTTCCCTAGAACTACGTCAAAAAAAGATAGGATTCTATGAACCTTTTATACCTAGAAAAGAATATCAGGACCAAGAAGCGTTTACTCACTTATTCAACGCATATCAAAATGGTGATTTTCATATTTTTGTGGGGAAAGAATTACCGGCTACGATAGAAAATGTGATTTGGGCACATCAACAATTAGAAGGGCACTCTACAACAGGCAAAATCATTTTGACTTTTGATTGAAATTTGCTGTTTTTAGGAATTTTATGAAAATTTGTTTATACCACCCTTAGACTTTTCATAATTCTAGTACTGTATTGGCGTAAAAATATCTTTCTTCTTCAATAAATGATAAAGTAAAACATGTAAAATTTAATCATTCGTTCATTTATGCAGGAGTAGAATAGGACAATTTCAGCTATGTGTCAAAATTATTGCTGTTTTTGAAAAAAGAGAATTGAAAATTACATGATTTACATGGTAAAGTAATTCAGCTGAAAAAAAGAAGAAGGGGATATTTATGCGTTCAATCAAAAATACATTGAAGTTATACCTACTTGATTGGAAAAGGATTTTTAAAAATCCAATTGCAACAATTTTGATCATTGCGATTATGATTATCCCTTCATTGTATGCATGGTTCAATATCAAAGCATTATGGGACCCATATGGAAATACAGGGGAGCTGCCAATCGCTGTCTACAGTGCAGACAAGCCGGCAGAATTCCAAGGGAAAGAAATTGCAATTGGCAAAGAAGTCATCAAGTCACTTCATGACAATAAACAACTTGGATGGCAATTCGTTGATTCAAAAAAAGAATTAGAAGACGGTGTACGTTCAGGAGAATATTATGCAGGTATCTATCTGCCAGAAGATTTCTCTGAGGACTTATTGAGTTTTACAACTGGAGACATCAATAAACCTAAAATCGAGTACACAGTGAACGAAAAGATCAATGCCATCGCTCCAAAAATCACAGATAAAGGAGCAACCGCGATCCAAACACAGATTTCAGATGAATTCATCAAGACAGCTAGTTCTACTTTGCTGAAAGTTTTCAATGAAATCGGCTATGACATTGATTCAAATCTTGTCAGCATCAACAAAGTAAAATCAATGATCCTGTCCACAGATGAAAATCTGGATACAATCGATGGGTATACGCAACAAGTGCTTGACTTGCAAAAGCAACTACCAGACATCAAAGAAAAATTGAATAAAGCCAATGAATTCATCGATTATTTACCAAAAGTCGATGAGATGGGGCAAAAAGTCGTTGAATTAAACGGCAAAATGCCTCAACTACAAGAGCAAACGAAAATCATTTTAGACTTGCAACAAAAAATTCCGGAAATCCAGAATGCTGGAAAACAATTAGCTGAAATTGATGGAGACTTTTCATCGATCCAAGAAACGATGAACCAAGGAATCAATGAAGCAAAACAAGGCTTGACGATCATTCAACAAGTCCAAGATATTTTGCCAGATGTCAAAAATCTGGAAGGGCAGGCCAATAACCTCGCTTCACAGACTAAAACTGGTGCAAATCAGCTGAAAGATGCGCTACCTGGTATTACCACAAGCGTCAAAACGACACTTGATTCGATTGGACAAGTAGCGACTACGACAAGTTCGTTAGCTTCAACAATCAATCAGGCAATTTCGGACAATCAGCTCACAGATGATGAAAAACAAAAAATTGGTGAAGTATTAACGAATTTTGCCAATAGCATTCCAGAACAACAAAATGCGATTGATCAATTAGTATCGTTCCTAACAAAATTACAAGAAAATGCTGGGAATACAAAGCTACAAAACATTATTGATGCGTTAAATAACGCAAAACCTGTGTTAAGCATTCTGCAAGAACGCGTGACAGCATTAAATCAAGCAATTCAAAGTGGGAATATCGATGATGTCAAAACATTATTAGGACAAGTTCAAGATGCTGCTAAAAACGTGAATAGTCTTGTATCGGTTATTGACCCAGCCCAAGCTAGTTCAACCGTTGAGTCTATCTTGAACCAAGTGATCAGTACGATCGAAACAGCACAAGGTGCATTAAGCAAAGCAGATCAAATCGACTTTGATTCATTGTTAAGTTCAACAAAAGCTACTGTGACGAATGCAGTAGCAATCTTAGAAAAATACCAAAAAGAAATGCCTGCTATCGGGCAAGAGATCCATGATGCCAATACCATGTTGAATGGCAATATGGCAGCAATCGTTGATGGAATCAACAAAGGCGCAGATCTATACAACAATGATCTGCCAGTATTAGCCAATAAACTAAATTTGGCTGCTGACTTCATCCAAAATGATTGGCCTACGGTGAAAAACGAAATTACCGGAACGATGTCGACAGTAAATGAAAAAATGCCTCAAGTGGAAACAGCTGTAAATGCCGCTGCTGACCTGATCACCAATGACTGGCCAAGTATCAAGGCAGGTATCCAAAAAGCCGCTGACGCGATCCGTAAAGGCGAACAAGAGGTAGATCTTGGAGAAGTAATCAAACTCTTGAAATTAGATGCAACAAAAGAGAGTGACTTCTTTACTAGTCCTGTAGAATTAAAAACCAATGCACTCTATCCAATCGCAAACAACGGTTCAGCAAGTACACCGTTTTATACAGCGTTATGTTTATGGGTCGGTGCGGTACTACTATCGAGTGTCGCTACAACAGATTATTATTTAGGGAAAAAAGATCGAAACAATTTTACAAAACGTGAACAATTCGTTGCTCGTATGTTGACATTCCTAACTATGGCGGTCGCACAAAGTTTGATCGTTACACTAGGAAATATCTTCTTATTAGGCGTAGATGTCCAAAATCCAGTTTACAGCGTCTTATTTGCTGTATTGATCGGCTTAGCCTTTATGATGATCGTCTATGTTTTAGCTGCCTTGTTCGACAATGTCGGGAAAGGATTAGCGATCATCATCTTAGTACTATCTATTTCCGGTGGTGGTGGGAACTACCCGATCCAAGTATCAGGTAAGTTCTTCCAAATGATCAATCCATTCTTGCCATTTACCCATGCGGTCAACCTATTGAGAGAATCAGCAGGCGGAATCTATTGGCCAAACGCCATCCCAGCCATTTGGATCATGATCGCACTATTCATAGTCTTTGGTATAGTAGGAACAGCCGTAGCACCATACGTACAAGAAAAAATGCTCAAATTCAAAGAAGCAGCACATAAGAGCCATATATTCCATTAGGCCGTTTCAACGCTGCTCTGCATCAAGTAATAAGCCCCACCAGACGAAAATAGTTCCTCATATTTTTGTTTGGTGGGGCTTATTATTGTAGATGCAAGCGTTGAAACACCGATTATCGGAGAAGATACAGGGACAGAGCAGATAGAAATTGTAAGCCAGACGAAAATAGTTCCTCATATTTTGAAAAACGGGGGCTTCGTTCAAAGAGTTGTTTTATGGATATTGATTATCAGAAATATGAAGAAAATTATTGGATTTCGAGCGAAGAAGACGGTATTTTTCAATTGCTTTTTCCAAGTGTGATGAATGAAGAGTAGCCTAGTCATCTGCTTATTGAAAGTTAGCCATGTTACATATTTTAACAAGAAAGGTGTAACGATGTATATCAGCTGGGCGCTTTTCACTTTAAGGTACGATTGAAAAAAACTATTGATTTTTTTCTGCTTTTTTCCAATTATTTTTAATAAACTTTATTGACTTTTATATTTTGTGAGCGTACTATAACATCTTGTTTAATATAAAACTTCGATAATAATCATTTGAAGCAAATATGTGTGTAAAGGAGTAAAAAAATTGGATTACTTAAAAAGGTTGTTAGTAGGTAAGCCGTTAAAATCAGCTGACAATGATGACCAAAAATTGACTCGATTTGCGGCGCTTGCTCTGCTTTCATCAGATGCGCTATCTTCCATTGCATATGGGACAGAACAGATCGTAGTGGTTTTAGTTGCATTGTCGACCGCAGCTATCTGGTATTCGTTACCAATCGCAGCATTTGTCATTATTCTATTGATTTCATTAACGTTATCCTATCGTCAAATTATCCATGCCTATCCCCATGGTGGAGGCGCTTATGTCGTAAGCAGTGAGAACCTTGGTAAAAACGCAGGGTTGATCGCTGGTGGGTCTTTATTGATCGACTATATGTTGACGGTCGCAGTTTCCGTTTCAGCCGGTGCAGAAGCAATTACTTCGGCGATCCCAGCTCTATATGAGCATCAAGTGGGAATTTCTGTGGCAATCGTGCTACTTTTGATGATGTTGAATTTACGCGGGTTAAGGGAGTCGGCTTCGTTCTTGCTCTTCCCAGTGTATACGTTCATTATCGTCATCACGTTATTGATTGCTGTTGGTTTGTTTAATATATTAACAGGTGCGATGCCGTTACATGCAACAGCTTTACCAGGTGCTGCTGTACCAGGTGTGTCCATTGCCTTGATTTTACGAGCATTTTCTTCTGGTTCATCTTCACTGACAGGGGTTGAAGCAATTAGTAATGCTGTACCTTTCTTCAAGAAACCACGGGCGAAAAACGCCGCTGGAACTTTGACAATGATGGCGTTGATTCTAGGATTCTTCTTTGTAGGAATTACCTTTATCAACTATTGGTACGGAATTGTCCCTGAAAAAGAAGTAACTGTATTATCTCAAATCGGCCAAGCTGTTTTTGGTCATGGGATCTTATATTACATTTTACAATTTGCTACTGCGTTGATTTTAGCTGTAGCTGCGAATACTGGTTTTTCAGCTTTTCCTGTTTTAGCTTTTAACTTGGCAAAAGATAAATTCATGCCTCATATGTACCAAGATCGTGGAGATCGTTTAGGGTACTCTAACGGGATCATGACTTTAGCATTTGGATCAATCATCTTGCTATTCATTTTCCATGGTTCAACAGAGCGCTTGATTCCATTGTATTCAATCGGCGTATTTATTCCATTTGCGTTATCACAAACAGGGATGGTCATCAAATGGAAAAAAGAAGGCAAAAAGTGGTTAGGAAAATCAATTGCAAATATCGTAGGAGCATTTATCTCATACGCCATCATTGCAATTTTGTTTGTTTATCGTCTAGGTGATATATGGCCGTTCTTTATCATTATGCCGATCGTCATTTTCATTTTCTATAAGATCCACGATCATTATAAAAAAGTAGCTGAGCAACTTCGTTTAGAAACGGATGCAAAATTACATGATTTCGATGGGAATACAGTGCTTGTATTAGTTGGAAATGTGACTCGAGTAAATATCGGTGCGTTGAATTATGCGCGTTCAATCGGTGATTATGTTGTAGCGATGCACGTTTCCTTGGATGAAGATTTGGAAAAGGAAAAAGAGATCGAAACGGAATTTAAGAAGCATTTTCCAGATGTTCGTTTCTCCGTAGTCCATTCGTCTTATCGTTCGATCGAAAATCCGATCATCCGCTATGTGGATCTTGTAAGTAAGAATGCTGCAAAACAAAACTATACAACGACTGTCTTGATTCCACAGTTTGTACCGAACCGTAGATGGCAAAATATCTTGCATAACCAAACAAGCTTACGTTTACGTCTGCGTTTGTCATGGCGAGAAAATATCGTGATCAGTACGTATAGTTATCATTTGAAAAAATAATTGAAAAAAGTGTGGGGAAAGTAAAAAATACTTTCAGCCCACACTTTTTGTTTAGAAATACTTTATCCTTGATTATTCGATGTCTTCGCAGCTGGATCAAGTCGACGTTCTAGGATTCCTAAGACCCAATCGGTAATGATAGCCATCAAAGCAGTTGGCAACGCACCGGATAGTATGATCGATGTTCCATCTGTTGCATTGGTCCCACGAATGATGATATCCCCTAAGCCACCTGCACCAACGAAGGCACCAATAGCAGTGATCCCGATGGCTACAACTAAGGCATTTCTGATTCCAGCCATGATAACAGACACAGAAAGGGGAAGTTCGACCATAAATAGCCGTTGTGTAGCTGTCATCCCCATTCCTTTTCCAACATCAAGGATCCCTTTATCTACTTGGATCATCCCAGTGTAAGTATTTTTGATGATCGGTAATAGAGAATAAAGAAAGACGGTCACGATCACTACATTGACACCTAATCCAAGGCCAATCATCAAAATAGAGATCATTGCCAATGAAGGCACCGTTTGGATGATATTTGCCAAGCGAATCACCCAGTTAGCTAATTTTCGTTTGCGAGAAACCATGATCCCAATTGGAATTCCGATGACTGCTGCAAATAATACACCGTAAATCGAAATCAGAAAGTGGCGGATGAATTGTGAAAAGACATAGGCGCCGTTTTCTTGAAAATAAACGATGAATTGTTGAAACCAGTTCATATTTTCCATTACGCTTACTTCCCTTCAAAATAGTGATTTTCTTTTAAAAATCGTTCAGCTACAACAGAAGGTTCAACAAGGTTGTTGTCTGCTTCATAGTTCAACTGCTGCATTTTTGCCGTACTGATGGTGTTGCCTAATTTATTCAATGCTTCTTCTAATCCAGGGGTATTCTTCAATACCTGATTGTCAACAACAGGAGCAGCATCATAAGGAGGGAAGAAGTTGCGATCATCTTCTAACATGACTAAGTCATAGCTTGCAATCCGTCCATCGGTGGAATATCCTAGAACGATATCCATTTTTCCGGCTTCTACAGCGTCGTAAACTAGACCGATCTGCATAGGCAGGATCGAATCAAAAGAGAAGCCATAGGTTGTTTGAAACCCATCGTATCCATCTCCTTTACGAGTGATCCAAGAGGTATCTACACCAGCGACAAGTTGGTCAGCAACATCTTTTAAATCACTGACTTTTTTTAGATTGTATTTTTCAGCCGTATCTTTTCGCACAAGAAAAACGTAGGTGTTTTCAAAACCGTAAGAAGGGAACCATGTTTGATCGTATCGTTTTTCAAATTCTTGTTTCACGATAGCAAAAGCTTTCTTAGGATCTTTTTCTGGTGGTAAGTTCAAGGTAGTTGTTAAATCTGTTCCAGTATAACGTGCTGCAGAGATAGAGGCATCGCCATTCATCATCGCTTGATGATTGATCGTAGTTGTTGCCAAGTTGTTGATGATAGCAGTATTTTTATCTGTATAGTGTTCCACCATCCCAGCAACTAAACTAGCCAAAATTTGCGCTTCAGAAGTAATTCCTCCGGTGATGGAGATCGTCTCTTCATCGGTGTTGCTGGCTAAACCAGGAAAAGAACAGCTTGCCAAAAGAAGAGCCGTGACTACAAGTAAGAGACTATTTAGTAATCGCTTCATTCGTCATTCTCCTCTCTTAAGGCAATAGGGGTAAGATGATTTTCTAATAGCCCTAGTAAGAAATCTGCCAGTAGTGCTAGGATCGTTACAGGAATTGTTCCAGCGAAGATCAAATCTGGCTGATAGTTATTCAAGCCACTAAAAATCAGATCACCTAAACCGCCAGCACCGATATAAGAGGCAAGCGTTGCCCAAGCGATGACATAAACGGCAGCTAAACGAATTCCTGCCATGATCGTTGGCATAGCAATCGGCAATTCTACAGAAATAATAGACTGGATATTTGTCATACCCATCCCTTTTGCAACGTCACGATAGTTCCAGTCAACGTTTTTCATGCCAATAAACGTATTTCGCAAAATCGGTAGTAGAGAATAAATAAATAGTGCAATAATGGCCGGTGTTTTTCCGACACCAAAGAGTGGGATCATCAAAGCTAACAAAGCAAGAGAAGGGACCGTTTGTAGCGCACTAGTGATACCGATTACGATATTGGCGATTTTAGGCAGACGAGTTAAGGCTACGCCAAGTGGCACAGCGACTGCGACCCCGAGAATCAAAGCTACAACGGAGATGTAGATGTGTTCGATACTCTTGTTTAAAATTTCAGCGCCATATTGTTGAAAAAATTCAGTCATCAGTTACTCCTCCTTTGTGTCAACGGAGGTGGATGAACCAATCGCATCGGTGATCGAGTGTTCTTCTCCCCAGATGACATCATAGACGATATCCACCAGAGAAGCTCTTGTCAAAATACCTACGACTTTGTTGTTTTCATCCACAACAGGGACGTATTTCAATCCGCGTTTCAAGATCCGTTGTAAGGTATCACGTAGATAGGCGGATTCTTTTACATAAAAAACATGTTTGTTCAAAATATCACCGACACTTGATACTTTGCCACGTTTTTTATCAAGCGTTTCAACATCGATAAATCCTTTTAGAACATTTGAATTGTCTGTAACTAATAATGTATCGACACGTTTTTCCCGCATGAGTTTGATTGCTTCTTGTAATGATTTTTCAGGCGTGATCGTAATGGCTTTATTCAACATTACTTCGCCTACTCGTGTGGTGTCGGGTTTCGCTTGGAGTAGTCGATCTTCACCGATCAATTCTTCGACAAATTCATTTGCAGGATTGCGTAGAATGTTTTGAGGGGTGTCGTATTGGATCACTTTTCCTTCACTCATGATAGCGATCCGGCTCGCTAATTTGATGGCTTCATCCATATCATGGGTAACAAAGACAATCGTTTTCCCTAAACGTTCTTGCAGATCCTTGACTAAATCTTGTAAAGAATCACGAGTAATGGGATCAAGTGCGCCAAATGGCTCGTCCATCAAGATGATATCTTGGTTAGCTGCAAGCGCTCTCACTACACCGATCCGCTGTTGTTGACCACCAGACAACTCATGAGGATAACGGTCAAGCATTTCACGTGGTAGTTCAACCAGGTCGATCATTTTTTCCGCAGTTTTATTGCGTTCTTCTTGGCTGACTTTCAGGAGTTTTTGCACGAGGGTGATATTCTCACGAATCGTCATATGAGGCATCAACCCGATACTTTGGATCACGTAACCGATTTGTCTGCGTAGCTCTACAGGATTGATATCTTGGATCGATCGACCATCGATCAATATTTTTCCTTTCGTCGGATCAGTCATTCGGTTTATCATCCGCATCGTCGTTGTTTTACCGCTTCCGCTGGTACCTATAAAGCAAATAAATTCACCTTTTTCGAACGAAAGATTGACATTATCGACGGCTATTTTTCCACCTTTGTAGATTTTTGATACATTTTGGAATTCAATCATGATGCCACCTCTTCTTCACTTTCTATAAAGACTGTTACTAATAACAGTATGCCTAAAATAACGTAGGAATACAAATGTTGCAGCTGTCATTTGTTCTTAGGTTTTTGCCAATCCGCTGGTAAAAATGGTAGAATGATGGGGCACAAGATAGAAAGTGAGTGACGATATGTTAACAACAGAAGATTTTGATTTTGACTTACCAGAAGAATTGATTGCTCAGACACCGTTAAAAGACCGTGACCAATCACGTTTACTTGTTTTAGATCGAACAACAGGTGAAATGAAGGATAAACATTTTCATGATATCATTGAAGAATTAAATCCTGGTGATGCACTAGTAATGAATAATACGCGAGTGTTGCCAGCACGTCTATACGGAGAAAAGCCAGAAACAGGCGCACACTTGGAAGTTCTTCTTTTGACAAATACAGAAGGTGATACATGGGAAACGCTGATCAAACCAGCGAAACGTGCGAAAGTAGGCACACGGATTTCTTTTGGAGATGGACGATTGCAAGCGGTGGTCAAAGAAGAATTAGAACATGGTGGCCGCATCATCACATTTGAGTACGAAGGGATTTTCTTAGAAATCCTTGAATCATTAGGTGAAATGCCTTTGCCGCCTTATATCAAGGAACGCTTAGAAGACCCAGATCGTTACCAAACCGTTTATGCTAAGGAGAACGGCTCGGCAGCAGCACCAACAGCAGGCTTGCATTTCACGAAAGAATTATTGGCTGAAATCGAAGCAAAAGGGGTAGAACTAGTCTATCTTACGTTACATGTTGGTTTAGGAACATTCAGACCTGTAAGTGTGGACAAAATCGAAGAGCATCACATGCACAGTGAATTTTATCGCCTAACGGAAGAGGCAGCTGAACGACTAAATCAAGTGCGTCAAAATGGCGGGAAAATCGTAGCCGTGGGAACAACATCTATTCGAACACTAGAAACGATCGGTACGAAATTTGATGGAGAAATCAAAGCGGATAGCGGTTGGACTGATATTTTTATTACGCCAGGTTACCAATTTAAAATCGTTGAGGCGTTCTCGACTAACTTTCATTTACCAAAATCAACATTGGTCATGTTAGTTAGTGCATTTGCTGGGAGAGAGCTGACGTTAGCGGCGTATCAACATGCAATTGCTGAACGCTATCGTTTCTTTAGCTTTGGCGATGCAATGTTCGTGAAATGATTTTAATAAAGAGCATGAAGCAAAAAAAATTGAAATAATCAAAAAACAGTGGTCACAGCAGAATTTTCCTGCTTGGATCACTGTTTTTTGCTGTTGCTCAGTTTTCTGGCTGATCAACATATCTTTTTAAAGGAATAATATTTAACACTTTTTGTGCATTAGGATAAGTTGCTTGGATAGCGGTCAAAATCGATTGATTTTTCGGATGAACAACATTTCGAACGATTTTTTTCCTCCCCACAGATTCGAAATAGATTTGATGAACATCCGCGTCAGTAAAAATGATTTTTTTTCGTAACAACTTTCTTTGAAAAGGCGGGGCGACATGTCCCCAGTCGAAGAAATCAAGTTGTGTTTGTTGCTGATCGAAATGAATCTTTCGCTTTAATTCGTTTTCCGTCACACAATCGTCTGTAAAGATGAATTGTTTGAACAGATAGTGATTCCCCAATGAATCCGTTTTTTTGTCATATTGAATATAAATTTTACAGTCTAATAAATGCATCTTGCTTCCCCCTGAAGAAAAGATAGCACAAATTAGGGTGAAGAAATATCGATATTTTAGTTAATTTAAAAATTTTTTGAACAAAAAAAGAGCCAAGCTCTCGATAAGCTCAGCTCTCTCGTATTCGGAAGGAATCGAATAAACAGAAATAAGTGTAACTTTCCATGATTCATGCAAAGTACGGTGTTGAATTTCTTCTTGATAAACAAAAAATCTTGTTTTCGTTACATCTTCAACAGTTGAAATGTTGAAACATCTCTTGTTCCTATTCAATTTTCAGACGTTCATGTTATCCATTTGTTACGTATCTTGTTACTTCTTGTTTTGGAGACTCGATCATCCAAACATCCATACGCATTCACTATTTATAAAGGTATACTTTACATGTAATCAGTGGTGAAACCTGTACTTCTAACAACTTTGTTTGCCTATTCTAATCTATCGAGAAATTCTTCTGTTTATTTGATGTTATCCTCCTTCCTTACACCTATATAATAGCATGGTTTGACAGCGTTTGCAAAAGAAAAGCATTTTTTTCTACCTATCTAATTTGGATACCATTAAGCGCTATACTTGAATGGATCAAAAAAAAGATGTTATAGTAAAATTAGTACCTTTTTTGTGCGTACAATATTAAAGGAGGAATAGGATGGACAAATACAAGCAGACGGTGAAAGAAGTAGAGCAGGAAACAAAGACAGATATTGAGCAAGGGCTGACGACGGGGGAAGCAGAAAAACGAAGTCAGCAGCAAGGAAAAAATCAATTTGATGAAGCACCAAAAGAATCGATTGCAAAAAAATTTCTGCGGAGTTTATCTGATTTTACAACGATCATTTTACTTATAGCAGCAGTCATTTCGTTTTATACAGCGTTCGCAACAGAACATGGCGATTTATTTGAAGGGCTTTTGATCATTGCTATTGTCATCATTAACTCAGTGTTAGCAATCGTGCAAGAAGGAAATGCAGAAAAAGCGTTAGAGTCATTGCAAGATATGAACAAGCAGACGGCAACAGTTATCCGCGATGGAAAAGTAGAAAAAGTTGATGCAGAAAATCTGGTAGTAGGCGATGTCTTAGTTTTAGAATCGGGTTCTGCTATTGCCGCTGATGCTCGTTTAGTTGAAACATCACAGTTGCGAGTAGAGGAATCGGCACTGACAGGTGAAAGTGAAGCGGTCGAAAAAGAGGCAGATTACATCACTAAAGAAGATGAGTCGCTTGGTGATCAGTTGAATATGGTCTTTAAAGGATGTACTGTAGCGGCTGGTCGAGGAAAAGCAATCGTTACGGCTATTGGGATGGACACAGAAATGGGTAAGATCGCTGGTCTTTTGAATGACCATACAGCCCAAAAAACACCTTTACAAATACGGTTGAATCAACTAGGAAAACGGATCAGCATGATTGCACTAGCTGCTGCTGTATTCGTTTTCATTATCGGTGAACTTCAAGGTGAACCATTGTTAGAAATGTTTATGACGTCAGTTTCTTTAGCAGTAGCCGCTGTACCGGAAACATTGACTGTTATCGTTACGCTGACATTGGCATATGGTGTGCAGAAAATGGCTAAAAAGCACGCGATTATCCGTCAATTACCAGCCGTTGAAACCTTAGGGACAGCCAATGTCATCTGTTCCGATAAAACAGGTACATTGACCCAAAATAAAATGCGCGTTCGTCGGGTTTGGAGCAAAGAAGATGAAGTAACGGATATCGAGGACTCCATGACAAACAGCGCGATGGAAATCTTGAAAATGGCGGCGCTTTGTACTGACGTTACAGTAGAAAAAGAAAACGATGATCTTATCGTGAAAGGAAATCCGACTGAAGCAGCAATTGTACGTGCTGTAGAAGAAAATTATCATACAAAAGAGGAATTAGAAGAAAAATACCCACGAATTGATGAACTTCCATTTGATTCTGATCGTAAGATGATGACGACGGTTCATCGAATGGGGGAGAAATACATCTCAATTACTAAGGGAGCCTTTGATGTTTTATCTGAGCGCTTTACTTCAGGTGATGTGGAGCAAGCGACTGCTGTCAATGATCGTTTTGGTAAAAATGCGTTACGTGTGATTGCGGTTGGCTATCGAACATATGACGAAGAGCCGCAAGAAATCACCTCCGAAGCGTTGGAAAACGATCTTCGCTTGATTGGTTTGATCGGGATGATCGATCCACCACGACCAGAAAGTAAAGGGGCAATCAAACGCGCGAAAAAAGCGGGCATCAAAACGGTGATGATCACAGGGGACCATGTCGTGACTGCCAGCGCTATTGCAAAAGAATTAGGGATCTTATCTCATCCATCGGAGGCGCTTTCCGGTTCTGAATTACAAGCATTGTCAGATGAAGAACTAGATGAACGGGTACAGGAACTTTCGGTTTATGCTCGTGTGACTCCAGAAGATAAGATTCGTATCGTAAAATCATGGCAACGAACAGGTGCTGTAGTAGCAATGACTGGAGATGGGGTCAATGATGCTCCAGCTTTAAAGGCAAGTGATGTTGGCTGTGCGATGGGCATTGCAGGGACAGATGTTGCGCAAAGTGCTTCGGATATGATTTTGACAGATGATAATTTTGCTACGATCGTTGATGCGGTAAGCCAAGGGCGCTCGGTTTATCAAAATATCCGTAAGGCAATCAATTTTCTATTGAGTTGTAATATTTCTGAGATTTTCATTGTGTTGATTGCGATGTTATTAGGTTGGGGAGCGCCATTCACGGCTGTTCAGTTGCTATTTGTCAATGTCGTAGCAGATGGATTGCCAGGATTCGCTTTAGGAAGAGAGCCTGCTGAGAAAGGGATCATGGATGAAGCACCGATTCCTAAAAATGAGGGGATATTTGCTCGTGGTCTGATGCAGAAGATCGCCATCAATGCGAGTGTTTTTACAGTCGTTACTTTATTTGGTTACTATTTAGGAACATTTGTAAATACGATCAGTCCATGGGTAGAGGCAAGTCAAGAAGTAGGGCAAACAGTTGCTTTCTTGGTATTGGCGTATTCGTCAATCTTACATGTCTTCAATGTGCGCAGTAGCCAGTCAATCTTCAAAGTGAATCTAGCAACGAATAAATCGTTACTAGAAATGGCTGTTCTATCGATTGTCATCACTACGGCTGTTGCTTTGTTACCATTTACGCAGACACTATTCAAT
The DNA here is from genome assembly GCF_005236045.1 of Enterococcus sp. VV15. Taxonomy (NCBI): domain Bacteria; kingdom Bacillati; phylum Bacillota; class Bacilli; order Lactobacillales; family Enterococcaceae; genus Enterococcus; species Enterococcus sp. VV15. The sequence continues at coordinate 95,598 of NZ_QPTY01000002.1, read as the reverse complement.
TTAGTCCACATTAGTTTAAATCACTGGCTGTTAGTGGGATTATTATCGATCGTACCGATTGCGGTTGTCGAGTTGATCAAATTCCATCAATTACCAGAAGCAGAAGAAGAGGAAGAATGATAAATAAAAAAGGTTACTGCTTGGGGCAGTAACCTTTTTTGCTTTATCTAGAACGTTTAAACTTCTTTTGGTAGTTCATTATAAAATGCTGCTTTTGTTGCAGAGATGTAAGGATTCAACCATAGATAGCCGATTCCAAGTGTTAACATCGCTAAAATGTGCCAGCCGATAAAGGTAAGATCCAACCAGAATAATTTTCCTTTATAGCCATCCATCAATTTACGACTTGCTGTGATCGTATCTAAGACGCCAGGTTTTTCTCCAGTATCTGTGACGATATCATAATAGATAAAGTAACTTTGAGAATAAGAATAACTTTTGATGATCCCAGGAATAACCAAAAGTAACGCCCACAAGGTAGTAAAGATTGCTGTTAAAAGTGCTAATAAAATGATCCCGCCGATGAACAAACCAGAAAATCCGCGAAAAGCATCTTTAAACGGTTCGATCTGTGTCTTAGTTCCACGTAAGAGATCTAAGTATGTCCAAGAGATCCCACTCATGAACAATGCACTGATGATAGAAGAGATGATCCCGCCACCACTACTTGCCCCACCACCGGTATTGTTTGCCGCCATATCTTGGACCGCTGTAGGATCACTATAGAAATTGACAAATAGCAAAGCAGTAGGGACAGCAATGATAATGATAATAGCAATGGCAATCAATGTTGGAATCAGATTCAATAAGACTGCTTGCCCCCAACGACCTCTTAAACTGTTTTTTGCCTGTTGTTTCAGTTCTTTTGAAGATAACATATTTTTCACTCCTTTTTTAATTGATATGAACAGTATAACAAAGAAGAATCATTTTGGCTTTTAAAAAAGTTAGGAGTTATTAAAAAAAAAAAAATTAAAAAAAGGGATATTAAATAAAAGCAGAATAAAGGAAGAGGCCTTGCAAAAAGTAGGTGAAACGATTATGATGGTGGGAGTTGTCATTGCGATTATTTTTAAAGAAAGTAGGGAATTGAATGTCACAACCTGCCATTCGTTATCGTTTAATCAAAAAAGAAAAACACACGGGTGCCCGTCTTGGTGAATTGATTACCCCTCACGGGACATTTCCCACACCAATGTTCATGCCTGTGGGTACATTAGCAACAGTAAAAACAATGTCACCGGAAGAGTTAAAAGCAATGGGTGCGGGGGTCATTTTAAGTAATACCTACCATTTGTGGCTACGTCCTGGCGAAGACCTAGTAGAAGAAGCTGGTGGCTTGCATAAATTTATGAATTGGGATCAGCCGATTTTAACTGATTCAGGAGGCTTCCAAGTCTTCTCATTAAGCGATATGCGAAACATCGAGGAAGAAGGCGTACATTTCAAAAACCATTTGAATGGTTCAAAAATGTTCCTATCTCCAGAAAAAGCAATCAATATCCAAAATAAACTTGGTTCAGACATCATGATGAGTTTTGATGAATGTCCTCCGTTTGATGAAAGTTATGACTATGTCAAAAAATCAGTGGAACGGACATCTCGTTGGGCAGAAAGAGGTTTGAAGGCACATGCCAATCCAGATCGACAAGGATTATTTGGAATCATCCAAGGAGCGGGCTTTGAAGACCTACGTCGCCAAAGTGCAAAAGACTTAGTCGGCATGGATTTCCCTGGTTATTCAATCGGCGGATTATCTGTTGGTGAACCTAAAGCAGAAATGAATCGAGTGTTAGAATTTACGACACCATTGATTCCAGAAAATAAACCGCGCTATCTAATGGGTGTTGGCGCAGCTGACTCATTGATCGATGGAGTGATCCGTGGTGTGGATATGTTCGATTGCGTGTTACCTACACGTATTGCTAGAAATGGAACATGTATGACTTCACAAGGTCGATTAGTTGTTAAAAACGCGCAATATGCACGTGATTTTCGTCCGATCGATGAAAAATGCGATTGCTATACATGTAAGAACTATACGCGTGCGTATATACGTCATCTGATCAAATGTGATGAAACATTTGGCATCCGTTTGACTTCTTACCACAATCTATACTTCTTGTTGAATTTGATGAAACAGGTTCGTCAAGCGATTATGGATGATAACTTATTGGAATTTCGTGCAGCCTTTTTCGAAGAATATGGCTTTAATAAAGAAAATGCCAAAAGTTTCTAATATTTTTATCTAAATTTATGTAAAAAACTAGTGTCTAGCAGGTTTTTCTGCTAAAGTTGAGTTTGTAGATACATGTTAGCGAGGTGAAAAAAATGGGCTCATTACCAATGTTAGTGATGTTCGTGGTTATTTTAGGAATGTGGTTTTTTATGTCACGCTCACAAAAGAAACAACAACAAGAACGTCAAAGTTTGCTAGATAGTATGAAACAAGGCGATGAAGTAGTGACTATTGGCGGATTGCATGGTGTTGTTTCAGAAGTCGATAATGAAAAACGCACAGTTGTTTTAGACTGTGAAGGGATTTTCTTAGAGTACGATCGAGCAGCAATCAAGACGGTGAAACCTGGGACTATCGTGGCAAACGATACTGTCGTTACACCAGTAGAAGAACCAGTTGAACCTAAAGATGCCGAAACAGCTGAAACAGTAGAAGTGAAAGAAGAAATCACTACCACTGTAGAAGAACCAGAGGCTCACAAAGAAGTTGAATAAGCAGTTTCACAAAAAATTGTGAAAGAAGCACTTCGCCTTGAGTAGAAAGAGGTCGAGACAAAAGTCGTTTAGGTTTGAGAAATTGGAGAGAAAAACGAACAATATGCTTTTTGTATTACTCGTTTTCTTGAAATTTCCGAAAAACCTGACTTTTGGACGCCGTTTATTCGAGATTCTGTAGCAAATCTGATGTTTAGATTTGTCCCACATTTATCTTATCGCTGAGGCGAGGCTTCTTAAATACAGCTTATTCGAGAGTGTAGGACGCAAGAGATTTTTTACTTGTATCCTACACTTTTTTTAGAAAAATAAGTTTGTTAATAGTTGAATAAGATTTTTTTGTGGGGATGTATACATAGGAAGTTGGAAAAAAACTAATACCTCTCTCTTTTTTATTGAATTAATAGGGGTTTATACATATTTTTAAAACTGTGAAAAAAATCACAAAAAAGTGTTTACATAAGAAAAGTTTTATTGTATGATGTACATGTGAAATAATTAACAAATAACCAGGACCTAGTAGGAGGACTATAATGGCTAAAGTAATGGAAAAAGAACAACCAAAAACGATCGATGTCCAAGCAATGATCGATGAGTTAGCAACCAAAGCAAATGTCGCGTTAAAAGAAATGGAAAATTTTGATCAAGAAAAAGTGGACCATATCGTACATGAAATGGCAATGGCAGCCTTAGACCAACATATGCCCCTTGCCAAAATGGCAGTTGAAGAAACAGGCCGTGGAATCTATGAAGATAAAGCTATCAAAAATATGTATGCTTCTGAATACATTTGGAACAATATCAAACATGACAAAACAGTGGGTGTCATCAACGAAGATACCCAAAAAGGATTGATTGAGATTGCTGAACCAGTTGGTGTCGTTTGTGGGGTAACACCGACAACGAATCCTACTTCAACGACAATCTTCAAATCGATGATCGCTTTGAAAACAAGAAATCCGATCGTATTCGCATTCCATCCAAGTGCTCAAAAGTCTTCTGCTGAAGCAGCACGTGTAGTACGTGATGCAGCAATTGCAGCTGGCGCGCCAGAAAATTGCATCCAATGGATCGAACATCCATCAATTGATGCGACATCTGCATTAATGAATCATCCGGGTATTGCAATTGTATTAGCGACTGGTGGAGCAGGCATGGTCAAATCAGCTTACTCAACAGGAAAACCAGCATTAGGCGTAGGACCTGGTAATGTACCTGCCTACATTGAAAAAACAGCAAAAATCAAACGTGCAGTAAATGATTTGATCGTTTCAAAAACATTTGACAACGGTATGATCTGTGCTTCTGAACAAGCAGTGATCGTTGACAAAGAAATTTATGCAGCTGTAAAAGCAGAATTCCAAGCGCATCAAGTGTACTTCGTGAAACCTACAGAACTTTCACAATTAGAAGATGCAGTGATGAATGAAGGAAAATACGCAGTCAATCCAGCAATCGTTGGTCATTCTGCTGTAGAAATCGCAAAATTAGCAGGTATCAAAGTACCTGAAGGAACAAAAATGTTAGTAGCGGAACTAGCAGGTGTTGGTGCAGATTATCCGTTATCTCGCGAAAAGCTTTCGCCAGTCTTAGCAATGGTCAAAGCAAATAGTACGGAACACGCTTTTGAATTATGTGAAGGAATGCTTAATTTGGGCGGATTAGGACATACAGCAGTTATTCACTCAGAAGATGAAGATCTACATGTGAAATTTGGGTTACGTATGAAAGCTTGCCGTATCTTAGTGAATACACCATCAGCAGAAGGCGGAATCGGAAATATTTACAATGAAATGATTCCATCTCTAACATTAGGCTGTGGTTCATATGGGAAGAACTCTGTATCTAGAAACGTCTCAGCGGTGAACTTAATCAATGTCAAAACTGTAGCGAAACGGAGAAATAATATGCAATGGTTCAAATTACCACCAAAAATCTTCTTTGAAAAGAACTCTTTGCTTTATTTAGAAAAAATGGAAAATGTGGAACGCGTGATGATCGTTTGTGATCCAGGTATGGTTCAGTTTGGTTATTGCGATACGGTTCGAGAAGTATTGGCACGTCGTAAGAATGATGTGAAAATCGAAGTCTTCTCAGATGTTGAACCAAACCCTTCAACAAATACCGTCTATGCGGGAACAAAACTAATGGCTGATTTCAAACCAGATACAGTGATCGCTTTGGGTGGAGGATCTGCAATGGATGCGGCTAAAGGCATGTGGATGTTCTATGAACACCCAGATACTTCTTTCTTTGGCGCCAAACAAAAATTCTTAGATATCCGTAAACGTACGTATAAAATTGATAAACCAGAAAAAACTCAATTTGTATGTATCCCGACAACTTCAGGAACGGGTTCAGAAGTGACACCATTTGCCGTTATCACAGACAGTGAAACACATGTGAAATATCCATTAGCTGATTATGCATTGACACCAGATGTGGCAATCGTTGACCCACAGTTTGTAATGTCAGTTCCAGCATCAGTTACTGCAGATACAGGTATGGACGTGTTGACACATGCAATCGAATCGTATGTTTCAGTAATGGCCTCAGATTATACAAGAGGATTAAGTTTACAAGCAATCAAAATAGTCTTTGACTATTTAGAAAAATCAGTGAAAACACCAGATATGGAATCACGTGAAAAAATGCATAACGCTTCTACAATGGCTGGTATGGCGTTTGCCAATGCGTTCCTAGGTATTTGTCACTCAGTCGCACATAAAATCGGTGGAGAATATGGTATCCCACATGGTCGTACGAATGCGATCTTGTTACCACATATCATCCGTTACAATGCAAAAGATCCACAAAAACATGCAATGTTCCCTAAATATGATTATTTCCGTGCAGATACAGATTATGCAGATATTGCGAGATTCTTAGGTCTAAAAGGAAATACAACGGAAGAACTAGTGGAAGCTTTAGCAACAGCTGTTTATGAATTAGGACAAGCTGTAGGAATCGATATGAATTTGAAAGCACAAGGTGTGACACAAGAAATATTAGATTCAACAGTTGATCGTATGGCAGAACTTGCATACGAAGATCAATGTACGACAGCAAATCCAAAAGAACCGTTGATCAGCGAATTGAAACAAATCATTGTTGATGCGTATAACGGGTAATCAATAAGCAACCTAGTCAAATAAAAAAGTCTCTCGAATCAAAGGACGAATCCGAATAGAAATCAAGTTTCTCACCTGATTTCTATTATGGAAAACCGTTTCTCGATTGAGAGGCTTTTTTGTGTTTAGCACTGTTCTTACAATGATCGTTTTGCTATTTCCAATAAAGTTGTTTATAAGAAATAATAGTTTTATTTCACTAAGAATAGCATGATAAACTAATAGTCACGATAGGAAATGAAAAGGAGAAATGATATGGCTACAGAACCGAACTATGAAGAAATAAATGAGGGCAAACGAGAAGCAGAACTTGAAAAAAGAGAGAGCGAATTAGAGTCATTAGAAATATCAGAGCGACAGTTGTCAAAATTCGATGATAGTAAAAATGATCGAATCCAATACTTGAGACAGGAGATAACGGCTCTTAAAAATCCTGATCGAAATGTAGCGCATAAGGCACTTTATGAAATGGAAGTCTCTAGTTTAAAAAAGAAACGAACTAGCTTAGAAACGAAACTAAATGGTAGGCGTGTTGACCCTAGTAATGAAAGGAAGTGGAAATCAGAACTAATAAAAGTGAATGAAAAAATAAAAGAATTTAATAAACAATATACATATCTTATTCAGCAGAAACCGAAAGATGAAATTTCAAATAGGCTGGATCAGCTACTAGAAAGTGGAACGCAGAAAATGAAGTATTATGGTAAAGAGAATCAAAAAACGGATGAACTACTCACAGAAATAGCTAAATATCAAGGGAATGTACCGGAAAAACTATACAACCAATTGGAGGCTATCGTAACCAAAGGGCAGAGTGAATTACTTGAAGGTGTAAAGCAACTTAGTGAAAATGGCGTGGTTAAAATAAACAATCTCGATAAGTCTTTTGAGAAAACTGAAACAACTGATAATATTCTTTCTAATGCAGAAAAATATAAGAAAAATTGTGTAGCGATGGTGAATAAGTTTTCTCAACAGAATTATGTAGTAAAGGATGCATTAAAATATTACGGAGAGCACGTGAGGGAAAGTAGCATAGCAAATTCTGCTTCCATGAAAGCAATAACATTTGTATCCCGACTTCAAAAAGCTGTTAAAGAAAGAGAACAAACAAGTAATAAAATAGAAATGCCAGATAAAAATAATCAGAAAAAAGACCAGACATTTTATCAGGAAGTGCCAATTCTTAGTGGTCAAGGAACTACAAAAGACCAGGAAAGTTTTACACAAGCGTCAAATCCAAGTGTTAGTGGACGGGTCAATCTAGTATCGAATGACTTCGATGCTAGAGAAACATCTACGGATGTGGTAAAGGAAGACGTAGCAGTAAAAGTACCAGAGAGCCAGAGAATACCGAAAGAAGTGAAGGAACAAGAGGCTCCTTCGAAACGACGTGATACATTGTACGCAAAAGTGAACGGTCAGGTCATCACGGATGAAACAGGCCAATCTAAAAATGACAAAGAAATATTTAGATTGAATAGTTATATCTCTGACATTAAGACAAATCTTGGGAAAGCTACATCCCAGCGACAAGTATTCACAGATCGTGGGAAAACCCTTATAGGAAGGATACGTAATTTCTTTAGCAAAGGGACGATCAAACGGCTAGATAATACAATTAATTCTTGCAAAGAAAAAATCGAAAGCAAGCAAAACGAATTGGCACGACTCCAGAATCCAACAGATAGATCAAAGGAGAAACCACAGCAATCATTTGAGCAAGTGACGGATCGATCGAAAGAAGTAAGCAAAGATAAAAGCAACCACAAACCACAAGCGAAGGCTCGAAACAAGAAAGAAGTAGTAACAGAATTGGCATAAGATCGCTATCTAAAATGCAAGTATCGTAGCAGTACATATAATGGGATAGAACAAAACTTTAGAGAGAGCGGGAGGTATATTACTCCGAGAATAAGAAGAAATTCGCAGAAATTGCTTTTCTTATTTTTGTAAATTTTATTTGTTTTTCAAAAGAGTTGCGCTTCTCCTATCTTCCTTTGTTCATATTTAGAATGTGGTCAAGACAAAAGTTGTTTAGGTTTGAGAAATTGGAGAGAAAAACGAACAATACGTTTTTTGTATTGCTCGTTTTTTTTTAATTTCCGAAAAAACTGACTTTTGGACGCCGTTTATTCGAGAGTCTGTAGCAAAACTGATTTTAGATTTGTCCCGCACTCGGTCTTCTTTCCATAGAATGAGTATTTGTACTAGTTGTTTCTTTCGATTTGAGAAACGATATATAAGAATAACGGTAGGGTTACGAGAAAATCATGATGATCCCAAAATCATCTGCGAAACCTGTATTTTTTGATGCCGGGAAATATCGTTCAAATAACACAACGATTACATAGTAAGATAGATACCGTTAGTAATTTATAAGGAGGAATGAGCCTGTATGATTTGGCAGAGAAAAAATAAAAAAAGAAATGGTATCTGAAATAAAGTATCTAAAGAAAAACTACAGGTAGAATTGGATACATTAGCACGAACGAATCAATTAGTAGGGGCTGGTGAATATGAGAAGCGCCAAAAAATGATTATTAAAATCAGTTGATTAGAAGAGATGCTAAAAAATTGTAGAGTAAGGATGTGGTAATGAGACATGAGACTTTTTACTCTATATTAGAAAAAGAAAACAGTCTGAAATAGAAGCATTCCAAGTAACCGCAAATACTAGATAAAATAATAGCGCTTAACTCTAAGCTGGACGGACTTAAAATTGAGGAGCTTGTCTCCCTATCCAATTCAAAACTGCGAGCAAAACAGTCTGAAAATCCTGTGATGAAAACACGAGAGGACGGTATCAATGAGATTAACATGTATAAGAAAGAGTGTTGGATCGCCCAAAATGATCATGCAAAATATTATTCTTCTTTAGTTTCGCTTACTGCAGAGTATAAACAAATGGAGACTAAAAAAATGAGTATCTCTGAAAAAAATAGACAGACAGCGACCGTGAAGAGAGTCATATATAATCTTAAGAGTTATGACGAACGTAAAAGAGATCTTGTAGATTATCCATTCTATTTACCTATCATAGAGACATCAAATCCTGCTCTCACTGATTTTAAAAAAAGAGTAGAGGATTCCACAATAAATTAGGTGTAAATAAAGAGAGTGACTTATCTACAAGATTATCGATTATTTCTGAGGGATCATATGAAAGTGTAAGAGTTTTCGAAAATCAAGGGTCGACGACTAGCGAAATTCGTTCAACTGACAGTCAGATAGTCAGTGGTTCCGATTCTGAAAAGGGCAGGAATACAAAAGGATCTGGATTTGAAAAGAATGAAAAGAGTATCGCCCTTTCAGGAATAGAGAAGTCACAACAACATATGGATGGTCATGTGGAAGGCTCTAACTATGATGCAGCGGATAGTTGTTCCATTATTCTTGAAGCTGATCTTAATGAAATTCGGGAACTAACCAAGAAAAAATTGGGGGAAATGACGGATAAGATAAACAATTTTTCTCATATGCTGAAAGCAGTAGAAGAAGATATCAAAAAATCAGGTGAGAAGAATGCAAACAAACTGTTGCTTAAAAACAGATTCTACAAGCTCATATTGAAGTACATGAAGAATTATGTGAAAATTTCAAAACTAAATTAGAAAATTGTTAAAAATCAGCTATCATAAAGGCTGCTCAAGTAAGAAGTCTTCAACCTACAAATGAAAATAAAAAAAGTAGAGAGAGGGAACAAGTAGGAATGTATATCCGTTTTTTTGAAATCAGAGAGTATAAAGTAATTAGTCAGAAGTAATCAACTATAAGAATCTTGATGTATTTTCCAGAAAATTTGCGTTTAAAATGCCATTTATTCAAAAAAAGAGTGTGTCGAGAATTTTGTCACACTCTTTTTTTCAATTTTATTGAAGCAATTTATCATTTATTTTTAGGCTGAATTCTTTTTTTTTAATAGAAATCCCTTTCAATTTCCATATAATTTGATTATAATTTCCTATATAGAAATAGGAGGAAGCGATATGGAAAAAAAGAAACCTTATGGTACGGTGCTGATCAAAGCATCGATTATTTTAGATTTTCTGGCTGAGCAGCCAGACACTTCTTTGCAAGAAATTGCGAAAGGCACAGATATGACACCATCGACAGTATTGAAAATTTTAGATACATTACTGCTGATTGGTTATGTCAATAAGAGTACAGAGAAAAATTATCGCTTAGGCGGGAAACTTGTGCGCTATGCCAATAAAAATATCGATCAGATCGATTTAGTCGAAATCACACGACCATATTTAGAAAAATTACAGGAAACGATTGACGAAACGATTCACTTAGGTGTGTTGGACAACGAGGAAATATTATACGTCAATAAACTGGATCCCAAAAATCAGACAATCAGAATGTCTTCTAAAATAGGGATCACAAGGCCTTTATATAGCTCGGCTATGGGAAAAGCCGTATTAGCTGAGTTCGCTGAACCGCAGTATGAAAAGTATGTGGAGTCACACCAATTGATACCATATACAGAATATACAATAACAAATAGTTTAAAACTGAGAAAAGAACTTGATGAAGTAAAAATGACCCAGGTCGCTTTTGATGATGAAGAAGTCGAAAAGGATATTTTTTGTATCGGGGCTTCGATTGTTAAAGGAGAGGAACTCATCGGGGCTTTTAGCATTAGCATGCCTAAATATCGTTTGACACCTGAAGTAAAAGATAAAATCATCCAATCAATCAAGCAAACGAAAGAAGAAATTGAAAAAACACTCAAAAAAAAATGAAAAAGCGTTTGCATTTTTTCACCACTGTCGTATAATATGGATATATATTTCCGATTTATAAAACTAAATTTCTTTATAGGAAACGGGTGGAAAAATGAAAAAACTAGACATTTTGACACGTTTAAAAAAAGCTGGAGTAATCGCTGTTGTCCGTGGAGAGACGAAAGAAGAAGCACTCAGTGCTTGCCAAGCAATAGTCAAAGGTGGGCTAAAAGGGCTTGAACTGACATTTACTGTCCCACAAGCAGATCAAGTGATCAAAGAATTATTGTCGATCTACAAAGATCAAAAAGATGTGGTGATCGGTGCGGGAACTGTCTTAGATGCTGTAACAGCACGATTAGCTATTTTGGCAGGAGCTGAATATATTGTCAGTCCTTGTTTTGACAAAGAAACGGCTGAGCTATGTAATTTGTATCAGATACCTTACTTACCAGGATGCATGACGATCGATGAAATGAAAACAGCACTTAAATGTGGTGTGGATATCGTCAAATTATTTCCAGGTAGCGCCTATGGTCCTAGTATCGTTACTGCATTTAAAGCGCCAATGCCGCAACTCAATATCATGCCGACTGGTGGAGTCAGTTTAGATAATATGAAGGATTGGTTCGATGCCGGCGTGATCACTGTAGGTGTAGGAGGCAATTTATTGGCTCCTGCCGCAACAGGCGATTTTGCTAAAGTAACCGAAGTGGCTCAGCAATACGTCGCGAAATTACAAGAAATAAAGGGGTAGGTGCAATGGGGAAAGCAATCACATTAGGTGAAATCATGTTGCGTTTATCAACCGATCAGGGGAGAAGACTTGAAACCAGTGAAACTTTCCACGCGCATTACGGCGGTGGTGAAGCAAATGTGGCCATCTCATTAGCTAATTATGGACATGAGGTTGGTTTTGCTTCCAAGGTTCCTGACCATGCAATAGGGAAGGCCGTTAAAAAACATCTGCAAAGTTATGGTGTGGATACAGCACATCTTTTATTCGGTGGTCCGCGGTTAGGTTCTTATTATATGGAAACTGGAGTCGGGGAACGAGCGGCTTCCGTTATTTATGACCGAGCGGGTTCGAGCTTTGCACTGATGGAAGAAGATGAATGGAACGGCAAACAGCTGTTCCAAGGAGCAGAGATCTTCCATATTTCGGGAATTACACCGGCGTTGTCACAAGCTTGGCGAGTCATCACAAAGAAACTCATGCAAGAAGCGAAGAAAATGGGCTGCTTAGTCAGTTTTGATATCAATTATCGAGGAAAGCTTTGGACACCAAAAGAAGCAAGTGAAACAATCCAACAATTATTGCCGTATGTCGATATTTGTTCCGCTGGCGAACTAGATGCTCGTTATCTATTGGGTATCAAAGATGCTCCAGAAGAAGTGGAACAACCGTTGATTTATTATTACCAGAAAATGCAAGAAAAATATCCAAACATCAATGTTTTTTATTCGACGAAACGAAAAGTTCATTCCGCTAGTGACAATGAGTTACAAGGCACTTTATGGATGGATCATGGATATTTCGAATCACAAGTACATGAAATTACACCTATCGTGGACCGTGTGGGAGGTGGAGATGCTTTTGCCGGTGGGGTCTTACATGGCATTTTAGAAAAAAATACGCCACAAGAAATCATTGATTTCGCTACTGCTGCATCTGCTTTGAAACACACCGTCCATGGGGATTGTAACCAATTTGATCAATCAGAAGTCGCTCGCTTTTTAGCGTACGGCTCAGGAAAAATCGTAAGATAAAAAGGAGAAGATAAACATGCAGGAAATGGAAACACGTTATACACATAGTCCGGAAGATATTCGTTATTATTCAACAGAACAATTAAGAAAAGAATTTTTAGTGGAGAAAGTATTTGAACCTGGACAAATCAGTTTGACTTATACCCACAATGACCGCATGATTTTTGGCGGAGTAACACCAACAGAAAAAGAATTAGAAATCACGCTGGATAAAGAATTAGGTGTTGAATATTTCTTGGAACGTCGTGAATTAGGGGTAATCAATATTGGTGGACCTGGATTCATCGAAATCGAAGGAAAGAAAGAAGACATGAAAAAGCAAGATGGCTATTACATCGGCAAAGAAACAAAGCATGTCGTATTTTCTTCAAAAGATCCAGAAAATCCAGCAAAATTTTACATTAGTTCAGTACCAGCACACCATAAATATCCAAATGTCAAAATCAGCATCGATCAAGTGAAACCAATGGAAACAGGCGAAGGTTTGTCATTGAATGAACGCAAAATCTATCAATATATCCATCCGAATGTTTGCGAAAGCTGCCAGTTACAGATGGGTTACACTATTTTAGAGCCAGGTAGTTCTTGGAATACGATGCCATGTCATACACATGAACGCCGGATGGAAGCTTATGTTTACTTTGATTTTGCCAAAGAAGATACACGTGTCTTCCATATGATGGGTAAACCTGATGAAACCAAACACTTAGTTGTGGACAACGAGCAAGCAGTTATTTCTCCAAGCTGGTCGATTCACTCTGGTGTCGGAACGAGCAATTATTCATTTATTTGGGCAATGTGTGGGGAAAATATCACGTATACCGATATGGATATGGTACCAATGGATCAATTGAAATAAGAAGGGGGATAAAAAATGGAATTTACAATGGATCTGTTTCGCTTAGATGGAAAAGTAGCACTAGTAACTGGTGCTGTATACGGGATTGGGTTTGAGATCGCTCGTTCACTGGCAGCAGCAGGGGCAACGATCGTGTTCAATAATTTGTCACAAGAATCAGTAGATAAAGGGGTAGCGCACTACAAAGAAGCCGGGATCGAAGCAAAAGGGTATGTTTGTGACGTAACAGATGAACCTGCAGTTCAAGCGATGGTCAAACAAATCAAAGAAGAAGTTGGCTCTGTTGATATTTTGGTCAATAACGCAGGGATCATCAAGCGCACACCGATGATCGAGATGGACGCGGCAGATTTCCGTCAAGTGATCGATGTGGATCTAAATGCACCTTTTATCGTATCAAAAGCAGTTATTCCGGATATGATCGAAAAAGGTGGCGGTAAAATTATCAATATTTGTTCAATGATGAGTGAATTAGGTCGTGAAACAGTTAGTGCTTATGCTGCTTCTAAAGGCGGTTTGAAGATGTTGACAAAGAATATTGCTTCTGAATATGGTCAATACAACATCCAATGTAATGGCATCGGCCCTGGCTACATCGCCACACCACAAACAGCACCTTTGAGAGAAAAGCAAGAAAATGGAGAACGTCATCCATTTGATCAATTCATTGTTGGACGTACACCAGCAGCACGTTGGGGTGAACCAGTCGATTTAGCTGGTCCATCTGTATTCTTAGCGTCTAGCGCTTCTGATTTCGTCAATGGGCATATCCTTTATGTAGACGGCGGTATTCTTGCATATATCGGGAAACAACCTTAAACAACGTGTGAGCTAGAAGTAACAAAAAGAGTTCGGACAAAAGTGTTTAAAAAGTGGATCAAAAGTATTTCGTACTTTTGGTCTACTTTTTTTGTGATTTCTAGACCGAAGTGAGAAATCTCAAGAAATAAGAAAAAATCCACAAAAATTGAATTTACAATTTTTGTGGATTTCATTATGTTTTTCAGAGAAACTATTTCTGCCGTTTATTCGAGAGTATGCAGCAAACTTGATTTTTAGATTTGTCCCACATTCATTTATTTACGGTTTCCATATTTCGTCAGAGAGATTCCTCTTGCTTCGCACCAGACTTTGGTAGCCCCCGTCAAGATAACTGGGTGATGATGCAGCTGATCGATTGTTTCTGCACCAACCATCGTAAATAACAAACGAAGCTCATCCTGCCAATCTTCAAGTAATCGGATAGTATCTTCTACGCCATTACTCATCAAGGAATTCAGTACGGTTCCTGATATTCCTACGGCTTGAGCGCCAAGACAGAGAGCTTTAAAGATGTCAAAGGCATTTCGGATACCGCCAGATGCCAATACTTCAACAGGATATTTCGCTTCATTTGCTTCTAATAGTGAAGTAACCGTTGATTGTCCCCAATCAGCAAGATAGTTCAATTCTCTTTTAGGGCGACGTGCATTTTCGATCTGAGTGAAACTTGTGCCACTGCGACCACTGATATCGATTGTTTTGACGCCTAATGCAACCAATTCGTCAATCGTTTCTCTGGTCATCCCAAACCCTACTTCTTTGACAATCAAAGGTACCGAGATTTCTTCTCTGATTGCTTGGATCAACTCTTTCCAATTTGAAAAATCACGATCACCTTCAGGCATGACCAACTCTTGGGGTGCATTTAGATGGATTTGTAAGGCATCAGCCTCAAAAAGTTCAATTGCTTGTTTCGCCTTGATGACCGAAGTACCTGCGCCGACATTTGCTAAGATCTTTCCATTAGGATAAACGTCACGCATCACTTGGTATGTCTCAGCTAATGTCGGATCTTTTAAAGCGGCACTCACTGAACCTGTCGCAATCATTAAGTCTGTTTCTTTAGCGATTGTTGCTAATTCGCGGTTGATTTTTTTTGTTTTTTCGCTTCCGCCAGTCATTGCATTGATATAAAAAGGATAATGCAAATCTAAACCAGCTACGGAAGTATGAAGACTGACTTCTGAAACTGCAAGCTGCGGTAAAGCATTATGAACGATACGTACAGTATCAAATTCATTTTTTTGTTTGTTATGGAAGGCTTTCGCTAGTGAGACATGTTCATCTTTACGATTCATGCTTTTTCCTTTCTTCGATAGCTATAGACATGAAGAGGAAGTGGAGTGATCTCTGCGGCTTCCCACGCACTCATCAAAGGGAGAATACCTGATTTTTGATCAACGATCACGATCCCACAGTCGCCGCCACCAGCGCCTGATGATTTCGCTGCTCCCTCATATTCTTCTGCTAAACTGCATAATTTATTCAAAGCAGGTGTTTCGATCAATACACCAGTAATCGCGGAAAGATCATGTAATAGCTCACGGTTTTTTCGGATCATTTGTTGGATCAGTGATACATTGTTCTCTTTGAATCCTTTTATCATTTCATTGACACATTCTGTACTAGCTTGCAAAAACTGTTGATAAGCGGTCATTTTATCTGTTCGTGACCGATGGACTTGGTCTACTAGATCAGAAGTGGACGCTGGACTGCCAGTCCAACCGATCAATAAACGTAAATCTTTGGGGGTACAAAGCGACTCGATTGAAAGTCCTGGCCAATCCATCGCCAATAGTTCACTGATGGAATAATTTTTTTCTTGTTGTTGGAGCCAACGATGATCAAAAGTGGAAAAGGCGATCCAACCACCATAACAACTTGCGGCGATATCTCCGCATGAGCCGTTATCTTGAACGGCCAAATTTGCTAAAGCAGCAATTTTGAATATCTCCAATTGTGTTAGATTCAAGGCGTAAAAAATATTTAGTGCCTTAACTGTCGCAACAGTAACTGCACCACTAGAACCCAACCCATATTTGCGACCATTGGAACTATCGAGTTCACTTGTTACTTTCAAGTCATAGAAGGAAAGTAAGATATTGTTTTCTTGCGCATATTTCTCAGTCAATCGGATGGCTGCGAGAATATAATGAAATGGATTTTCACGAATATCTAGGACTAACTCGCCATGGCGCCGTGTCCAACGAACTGGCATTCCGCTATATTGAGCTGATTGGATACTGCCGACTTTTCGTGCGGCTTCTACGGTGACTGTCACAAATTGATCTACAGCAACGATGATTGCTGGATGACCGGTTTCAACAACTGCATATTCTCCAGCAATATAAAGTTTTCCTGGAGCAGATACTTCAATCATAAAAATCTCCCTTTATTCAATAATCTTGATTCCTGGACCAGCATGAGCTGTAATGACTTGCTGCGGGCTAAATAAATCGCTAAATGCTTGACGCACAATCTCTTCTTGTTTCTTTTCCACTAACACTTTCACATTTGGACCAGCATCCATTGTAAAGTAGCAAGGAATCCCTTCATTTCGTAAAGTACGGACGGCTTGCATCGCCTTTAGGCTATCAGCTGACCAATAAGTAAATGGAGGGAGAGCAGCTAATGTCGTGCCATGCATCTTCAATGCGTTTCTTTCCATCGTTTCTCCCAGTGCTTGAAAATCTTTTGTGTGAATTGCTTGTTTTAATTGATAAAGATCAGATTCGACAGTATCTAGCCAACCTTGATAAAAACTGGAAGTTGCTACAGTACGTCGCATGCCATCTCTGCTAGAGACATCTTTTTTTTGATCGTTGAGAAGCACAAAGACCATAGCTAACTCTTCTTCAAAATTATTTGAGGGTACGGGTTGAGCGTAGGAACTTTCATCATCATGTCCCTTTTCCCATTCGACAAATCCGCCGAAGATGCTGCGACAAGCAGAGCCAGAACCACGTCTAGCCAGTCTGGATAATTCTTTGTCATCTAAGCCTAAGTGCAATGCTTCATTACACGCACCAGCTAATGCAGCTAGTCCACTAGCAGAAGAAGCCAATCCAGCAGCAGTAGGGACAAAATTTTGACTCGTAATGGTTGCTTTATAGGCTACTCCTGCTTTTTTTCTAGCCAGATCTAAAAATGCACTTATTTTTTTTGTGGCTTTTTCATCTTGTAACTGATCGTCTAAGTAAAAACGATCTTCTGTAAATTCTTCAGAGAAGAGGACTTCAGTTTCTGTATAAAACGCATCAAGTGTCAATGACAAACTATTATTCATTGGGAGGATCAGCGTTTCATTTTTTTTGCCCCAATACTTGATTAGCGCAATATTCGTATACGCACGTGCTTTTCCTTTAAACATAGGTATGTACTCCTAATCCTTGAATCCAAGTTGTAGCAGCACCTGCTTGAAGAAGTGCATCGCTGATTTCTTGGGCTTTTGTTTTTGTTTGAGTAAGAGCAATCATACAACCGCCTCTGCCGCCACCTGTTAATTTGGCACCTAGCGCACCAGCGTCTTTCGCTGTCTCAATCAACAAATCTAAAAAGTCATTACTAATGGTCAAGCTTTTTAAGAGTTCTTGTGCTTCGTTCATTGCTTGAGCGAGGTGCAGCGGATCATTTTCGATGATTGCTTTTTTTGATTGCCTTGTTAAGTATCCTAGTTGTTGGATTTTTTGTCCAGTTTTCTGTTGATCTTTTTCAAATAAATGAGCGACATCTTTCACTGCTTCACGTGTTTGGCCCTTTATACCTGTGTCAGCTACAATTAAAAAAGCATCGATATTCAAAGAAAAATAATCAAAGGGATGACCTTTGACAAAATAGATGGGTTCTAAACTACTTGTTGCAGCAGCATCGATCCCACTAGGATTCCCATGAGCGATTTTTTCTGATATTTGCACATTTCTTAGTAGCTGTTCACGAGAAAGAGGTTGAGCAAGATAGTCATAGAAGGCACGTGTGACAGCAGTTGCTATGGCTGCACTAGACCCCATCCCACGCTCGGCGGGAATCGTACTATCAATCGTTAATTGAAAATTTGTACTGATGTGCTGTTCTTTTTTTAAACTAGCTACTAATTGTTTGATATTTTTCAACGTATGAGGAGCGCTAGTCAATTTTCCTGTATAATAAGAAGAAATCAATTGATCGGCTAACGAAAAAGGTAACTCTTCAAAAGAAGCAGTCGCTTTAGTCGCGTAAAAAGGAAAAGCAATGGCTGGTTCGCCGTAGACGACTGCATGCTCTCCCATCAAAATGATTTTCCCATTTGATTCTCCTTGGCCATAGTTTGCCATAATCTAACTCCTTCTATATGTTACGCTAACTTTTTGAGCAAAAAATAAAGCGCCGTGTATCATTTGCGCTATCGAATGATTTTTTACATGTAAGTTCAAAAAAACAATCCATCTTTATTTTACTAAATCCAACGCAGAAGTAAAATAAAGAATACGTTTTTCTGCAAAAAAACATTTTTTTCTTAAGAAATTTTTGGGTTTTTAATTTAGTGAAAAGGGGAGATTTCTATTTGACACTACCAGATATTGGGGGTATATTTAGAAAGAATTGGAAAAAGACACTATATTTAGTGATGAAGTGAGTTGGAGGTAAATGAGCGTGATCGTTTTAGCAGGTACGATTGGTGCCGGTAAATCAAGTTTAACAGAAATGTTGGCTGAACACTTGGGCAGTCAAGCTTTTTATGAATCAATCGATGATAATGAAGTACTACCCTTATTTTATGCCAATCCTGAGCAGTACGCATTTTTGCTACAAATATATTTTTTGAATAAACGTTTTGCAAGTATCAAGCAAGCAATGGAAGAAGATAACAATGTTTTGGATCGTTCTATTTATGAAGATTCATTGCTGTTCCACCTAAATGCTGATCTAGGTAGAGCAACGGAGACTGAAGTTCGCGTCTATGATGAATTGCTTGAGAATATGATGGAAGAACTCCCATATGCTGCACACAAAAAGCATCCTGATCTACTTGTTCACATTCGAGTGTCATTTGAGACGATGCTTGAACGGATCGAAAAAAGAGGACGTTCATATGAACAACTTTCTTTTGACCCTACATTATATGACTATTACAAAGAATTGAACCGTCGTTATGATCAGTGGTATGAGGAGTATAAAGAAAGCCCTAAAATCCAGATCGATGGGGATCAGTTTAATTTCGTGGAAGATCCTGAAGCTAAAGAGGCGGTATTGAAAATAATCGAAGAGAAACTAGCAGAAATTCGAAAAGAAGTCATCGTTTCTTAATTTTTTTTATAGAAATGATAGAATGAGGTCGAGACACAAGTTGTTTAGGTTTGAGAAATTGGAGAGAAGAACGAACAATACGTTTTTTGTATTGCTCGTTTTTTTTGAAATTTCCGAAAAAACTGGCTTTTGGACGTCGTTTATTCAGAATTAAAGTCTGTAGCAAAACTGATTTTTAGTTTTGACCCACATTCATTTTTGTGTACAAGTAAAGGGGGAGCTAAAGTGAGAGAAAAAATTTTTTTTAACCACGATCAAAATTTTTGGATGAATGTTTCAAGCGATGATGCCATCGCGGTTAAAAATCTAAAAGAAGAGTATGGGATAAGTGATGAAATGCTGACTTACTCACTCGATAAAAATGAACGGGCACGTGTAGAATATGATAGCTTAGATGATGCACTATTATTAGTAACGAATGTTCCACATCAACAAAAAATCGAAAATCATTATGAGACTAGTCCAGTAGCATTTATTTTAAAAGATGGAGGGCTGTTTACCTTTACGACTAAAAATACGGAGTATGTTATTCGATTGATCAATGCTCTGCTAGAAAGAGACTCAGAAGTTTCTGTTTATAGCTTGCTATTTAGAACGTTATTTCTGATTTCGGGTTCTTTCTTCCCACTTATTGAAGAGGTTAACAGTGAACGTCAACGATTGAATATGCGACTGCGAGAAAAAACAACAAATAAAAATCTGTTGGCTTTATCTGACTTAGAAGTCGGTTTGGTCTATCTAGTCACTGGGACAAAACAAAATGTCGTTTTACTTGAGCAAATCAAAGCTCTCGCTATTTTTCGGAAATTAACAGAGAAAGAAAAAGAACAGTTGGATGATGCACTCATTGAAGCCAAACAGGCAGTTGAGATGACTAATTTAGCTTCTCAAATTTTAGACCAGTTATCAGGAACTTATAATAATCTATTGAATAATAATTTGAATGATACGATGAAATTTCTAACTGTCTGGTCATTGATTTTAACGGTGCCGACCATCGTTACCGGATTTTTTGGGATGAATTTACAATTACCCTTTACACATTCCGTCTTTGGATGGGGAATCGCCTTGATCATCAGCTTACTTTTATCGATCTGGATGTTAGTGGCATTATGGCGAAGAATCCGCTGAACTTGAAATAGTGAAAGAATTCTGTCGGAAGTTATTCGAAATTGAAACAACAGAAAACAATTGCTGGAAAAATCGTGAATGGATGTTTAAAAATTATCCCTACAAAAAGAGGACGAGACAAAAGTGTTTATTACTTTTGTCCCACGCTCGTTTTTTTGAAATTTCTGAAAAAACCTGACTTATGGACGTCGTTTATTCGGAATCAGAGTCTGTAGCAAACCTGATTTTTAGATTTGTCCCAGACTCTTTTTTTGGTTGGAATGTCTTTCCTAGCTGCTTTTTTAGTTTAAATGGAATAATGTATCTGCCTGATCAGGGGCCCAAGTCGTATCGCCATAATTAATATGTGTTTGTAATGTTACGTACAGTTTTCCTTGATAAACCACTTTTTCATGTTTTGTATAAAGCTGTGGAGAAGAGAATGTTCCTAAGATCCATTGTCTGCCTTCTACTTCTGTGCCACCTTCTTCCTTTTTATCTGTGGTCACAGTCAAAACATTGCTAGCATCAGAGACTTCATTAGAATTACTGATTGCTTTGACCATATAAGTATAAGTTGTATTCGCTTTTAAGTTCGTATCATCAAACGTTGTTTTTGTAGTTGAACCAATTAGAGAACCGTTTCGGTAAATATCATATTGCTTGATTCCTTGCGTATGAGAAGAACGTCCCCACATAAGTGAAACACTTGAACTAGTGGTTCCCATCGAATGCAGGCTTTTAGGTGCAGTTGGTTTTTCTTGGCTTGTTTGGGACAACGTCGTCACTGAAATAGCTGTTTTAGGTGAAGTTAATCCATTTTGTCCAACCGCTTCGATCTCATAACGATAAGTGGTTTTTTCTTTAAGCTTACTATCTGCAAACTCAGCATTGGCTGTATTACCGATAAATGTGCCATTTCGATAAACATTGTAAGAAGCTGTATTTGCTTGACCGTTCCAAGTTAGTGCGATAGAACTTGCTGTCACATTAGCTGTACGGACATTTTGTGGCGCAGATGGTGCTACTGGAATACCAGCATCGCCTTTTACATTGACATCGATTACGTTATAAAAGGCATTTGGTGTATCTGCAACATCCCAGACCGCTAAGATCACATGGTAACCCAAGCGATTGCTTGGAATAGTAATGTTATGTTTTGGATTATTTGTTGCTGCCGAGCCATCGTGGTTGATCGTACCAATCAACTCAAAGTCACCGCGATCTAAAGAATCATTTGGATTCCAATCAGCTTTTGTCATGTAATAATGCCATTTAGCTGTTGCATGTGAAGCCGTATAATGCCATGTGATGTTCATAGCGCCTTGTTTCACTTCTTGTTTTGTCCAACGACTCGCTGTTTGATTGTCCAAGACAAAATCACCGATTTGGCCCAAGCCACCTTCCGCAGAGGCAATTCGTCCATCCGCAGGACCAGCTTGTGGAAATCCTTTTTTGGCTTCAAGTGATTGAGGGTTTGTAATAACTGCTCCGTATTTTTCCCAAGCAGCTGAATACCCAAGCGTATTCCGTTCAATGGCACCTTGATAGCCTCGGCTAGGTGGTGATTCCACATACCCATGAGCAGAAGCAGAAATTTGGTTGATCATTAGGCTACCGAAAAGAGCTGTAGAGCAGAATAGAGTGGCTAAAAGTTGTTTTTTCATCATATTCCTCCAAAATTTTTAATTTTTTGATAACGATCATCTTAATTTACAATCAGTTTCAAATTAAAATAATTGTTATTTGAATATAGAATATCAAAAATGGAAACGTTATCCTAATCAAGAATTACCTAGCGCTAGGTAACTATAGTTTCCTATGTGAAGATTAGAATATTAGAATCAATTTGATTTTAGAAATAACGTTCATGTAAAGTTTGCGCTAAGGATACAACAAATGGCTATAAAAATGAAAACCATCATTTATAAGAATTCCATTGACAAAGTAACGAGGATTTGCTATACTATTTAAGTTGAGAAATAAAAGCAGAAGCACCCGCTTCTCGCCTTAGTTGACACAGTCACTGGGCTAGATAGTTTTCATCTACTTGATTAGGTGAATGACGTGCGGGTTCTGGAAGAGAACTCGTTTTTTTATTGCCGTTTATCCGGCAAGCTTTTCTTTCTCTCATAATATTTGGAGGTGAATGACCATAGCAAAGGATATGATGGTTAACGACGGCATTCGTGCGCGTGAGTTACGATTGATCGGTTCAGATGGTGAGCAATTAGGGGTTAAAACAAAAGCAGAAGCATTGAAGATTGCAGAACAAGCAAATTTAGATCTTGTGTTAGTTGCACCAGGTGCGAAACCACCAGTTGCGCGAATCATGGACTACGGGAAATACCGTTTCGAGCAACAAAAGAAAGACCGCGAGGCGCGTAAAAAACAAAAAGTGATCAATGTAAAAGAAGTTCGTTTAAGTCCAACAATCGATTTGAATGACTTCAATACAAAACTTCGTAATGCACGTAAGTTCTTAGAGAAGGGCGATAAAGTAAAAGCTTCTATCCGCTTCAAAGGCCGTGCCATTACCCATAAAGAAATTGGTCAAAAAGTCTTAGATCGCTTAGCTGAAGAAACTGCTGATATTGCAACAGTGGAACAAAAAGCGAAAATGGACGGACGCAGCATGTTCTTGACGCTGGCACCGAAAAACGACAGTAAGTAATTTGAATGACTAACTGGCTGTTGGACAGTCGATAGTCGGATAACGAAAGATTTTGAGGAGGAAATATAGTCATGCCAAAACAAAAAACACACCGCGGATCAGCAAAACGTTTCAAACGTACTGGTAAAGGCGGATTAAAACGTTTCCGTGCGTTTACAAGTCACCGTTTCCACGGTAAAACTAAAAAACAACGCCGTCAATTGCGTAAAGCAAGCATGGTTTCTAGTGGCGATTTCAAACGTATTCGTCAACAACTAGCAAAAATGAAATAAAAAACACAAACAAACGAAATTTGAAGATTTATTTTTATTAGGAGGAATTATACATGGCACGTGTTAAAGGTGGAACAGTAACTCGTAAACGTCGTAAAAGAATGCTAAAACTAGCAAAAGGTTACTACGGTTCAAAACACACTTTATTTAAAACAGCAAAAGAACAAGTAATGAATTCATACAACTACGCATATCGCGATCGTCGTCAAAAGAAACGCGACTTCCGTAAATTGTGGATCGCTCGTATCAACGCAGCGGCTCGTATGAATGGCTTGAGCTACTCAAAATTGATGCACGGTTTGAAATTAGCTGAAATCGACATCAACCGTAAAATGTTAGCTGACTTGGCTGTCAACGATGCAGCGGCATTTACTGCATTGGCTGACCAAGCTAAAGACGCTTTAAGCAAATAAGCTTATAAAGCAATATAGCAAAGTGGATTCTGGGACAATAGTCCTTCTTAAAAAGAATATACGCCTGATTTTGATGTACAAGATCAAAATCAGGCGTATTTTTTCTATTTTAGACACTTTTTCCTTCATATATGTTGCTAATTTTATTAAATTTAGTGCCATGAGTGCCAACCCAATATCAATTTTCGCTCCTTCTTTTCCACGCAAATGAAAACGATGGAACGCTAATTGAGCCTTTAGATGGCCATACACTGATTCGACTTCTATTTTTCGTTTCCGATAAATCGAACCGGTTTTTTCTTCTAAAAGCTTTTTCTTGCAGTCCGCTTTAAAATAGCGCCAATTATTATTTACTTGAATTTGTCGATTTCGCTCACTTTTCATTTTCGTACATTGTGAACGGAGGGGACACCCTTGACAATCCTCACACTCATAGATTTTGAAATCCCGTACAAACCCACCTTTATCTTTTCTTCGACTATATTATTTAAATGGAACAGGGCGTTTTACTGGGCAAATATATGAATCTTGTTCTTCGAGATACAACCAATTTTCCACGTGAAATGGTTGGTTCCTATACTTTTCTTTCTTTATAATAACCACTATAAGTGATCAAGGGTGTTTTATGTAGGATGTCATAGATATACATGTAATTCTCTTCGCTACCATAACTAGCATCTGCCACAATACACTCTGGGAGTTCTTTGTGCTGGTCTAAAAATGATCTAAAAATGGATTGAATGTGTTGGTATCGTTTGGATTTGGGAATAAGTCATACGCTAAGACATATTGATTTTCTATTGCGATTTGTAAATTGTAGCCTGGTTTTAGCTGTCCGTTCCCTATGTAGTCGTCTTTCATTCTCAATGACTTGATTGGTAATCAATTGACGTCGAAATAAGACAAATGCTTCCACTAAAAGATGAGCAGTTGTCTCATGACTTCGGAATCGATTGCTGGTGCGATAGCTGACTTGTTCATGATTCGTTAACCAATGCATATAATAACTATCATCCAATAGAAACTCAATTTTTCTTCCAGAAAGTACTCGTTGGGTATACGCATAAAGAATAATTTTTAACATCATTTTTGGATGATAGGCTGGACGACCAAGTTCGTATTCCAATTGATGAAAGAGGTGGGATTGATTCGACTAAGGCATTGACTGTAAAGGCGACATCCGTTTCTGGAATATATTGTTCCGTAAAGTGGTTTGATTGATGGTATAATTTTTAAACATAAGGCACACTCCTTTGATTTTTGTTTAGTCACTTTAATCATACAAGGTTGTGTGCTTTTTGTGTACCTTAAAATCAAAAAAGCGGGACAAAAATCAGAAAAAAACTGATTTTTATCCCACTCTCGTTTTTTTGAAATTCCCGAAAAACCTGACTTTTGGACGCCGTTTATTCGAGAGTCTGTAGTAAACCTGGTTTTTAGATTTGCCTCATACGCTCTTCTATTTCTATATTGGCTCCTATTTTTCGTAAGAGAACATAGATGATTCCCAACAGCAAAATATTTTTAGAGATACAATAATTAGTGTTTTCTAATCTTATCCACAATGATTATACGTTTATTTTAATGTAAGCGATTACTTAATTCGTTAGAATGAGGTTTCTGATATATCAGAGTGATCTGTTGATTTAGTTAAAAAGAAAATGGAGGGGCAGTATGAGTGATATTATTATAGGTATTTTATTAGTTATTTCGTTTTTCTTTATGGTTTGGTATTGTGTGAAGGGTTACAACTTGATGATTGGTTTAGCGATCATGGCAACGGTTTGGATGAGTTTGGCGTTAGTAGGTAATTACTTTTCTCCTAACCCAGCAATGGAAGGTCAAGGATTGATCGATGTATTGACACATATCTATGCAACGGGCCCTGCAGAATATGCGAAATCGATTTTAGTAAATGTATTTTTTGGTGCTTTCTTTGGTCGAGTGTTGGTGGATAGTGGTATAGCAGCTACATTGATCCGAAAAGTAGTGGAACTTGGTGGGGATAAACCACGGATCACGATGAGTTTGCTTTGCATCGTAACTGCTATTATCTTTATGTCTATGACAGGGATCGGGCCAGTTATCTCGATTGCAGTAATTGTTTTACCTATCTTGATGTCATTAGGGATTTCGGCTCCGATTGCATTGTTTTCATTCATGGGTTCGATCATGGCAGGGATTTTTGCGAACATTGTGAACTTCAAGCAATATCAAACGATCTACGCTGGATTCAATCCGGCAGCAGAAAGCTACACATATAACGATTATTTCCAAATCGGAATGATTGGTATGGTTGTAAGCTTGGTAGTTGTTTTAGTTGTGTCTAATATATCAATGAATAAAAAGAAGCGTTACGCAATGGCTGCTGAAATGCAAAGTGATGGCGGTGATGCACCGATGATTTCTTGGTTAGCAGTACTTATCCCAGTTTTAGGTGTCGTGTTATTAGATGTTCCGATCATTTTAGGATTTATGATTGCTGGAATCTGGGCATTATTTTTTACTGGGAAACTACGTGGAGGATATAAAGAAATCTGCCGTCAATTCGCTAAATTATTTACAGATGGAGCGACAGATGTTGCGCCGATGGTTGGCTTTTTAATGACTTTGGCAATGTTCAATAATTCTGCTGCGTATGCTTCTTCTTATTTCTCAGCAATTTTTGGGGACTTTATTCCAAAAACGCCTTTAGTTTTGGCTATAGCATTTGCCATATTGATACCACTTGGGTTTTTCCGTGGTCCTTTAAGTTTAGTGGGTTCTGGTTCAGCCATTCTAGCAGTTGTTTTAGCAGTGAATCCAACAATGCCCGTTGCCTTCTTATTTCCGCTATTTGCAACAACGACGATTGCGCCACAGCATTTAGATATTACGCAATCATGGGTAGCTTGGGGCTTAGGCTATACAAAAGTATCTTCAAGAGAGTATATGAAAAAATCAATTCCAACTGGTTGGATAATCGGGGCAATTGTCTGTATGATCACGTTCTTATTGTACGGTAACTTCTAACAGATTGTGACAATAGAAATGAAATGGAGGAATGACGGATGAAACGGTTTGTACGAATGGGGATCGACGTTGGCGGGACACATACAAAAGCGGTAGCAATCGATAATGCCACACATGAAATTATTGGGAAGTCTTCAGTGAAGACGACACATGATCATTTGAATGGGGTGGCAGCAGGAGTGGTGCAGTCTTTTCAAAACTGTTTGCAAGAAAATCAAATCAGTCCAGATGATGTTGTTTTCGTGGCTCACTCGACAACGCAAGCAACGAATGCATTGATCGAAGGAGATGTAGCCAAAGTTGGAGTAATCGGCATGTCGAAAGGTGGTCTTGAAGGGTTCTTAGCCAAAAGACAAACACGATTGAACGATATTGATCTAGGGAACAAGAAAAAAATCGAAATCGTCAATGCTTTTTTACCAGTAAAACATTTGAACGTGGACCGAGTGGCTGAAACGATTTCTAATTTAGAAAAAGAAAAAGCGGAGGTACTAGTATCTTCGATGGCCTTTGGGGTAGATAATGGTGAGCCAGAACGTGTTGTTTATGAAGCTGCTTCTTGTAAAGCCATTCCAACAACGATGGCATCTGATATCACTAAATTATATGGACTGACTAGAAGAACGAGAACGGCAGCAATCAATGCCTCTATTCTGCCTAAAATGCTAGATACTGCTACTTCTACAGAAAATTCAGTGCGTGAAGCAGGGGTCAACGTTTCTTTGATGATCATGCGTGGCGATGGGGGCGTTATGGAAATCAACGAGATGAAAAAACGTCCAGTATTGACAATGCTTTCTGGACCAGCAGCTTCTGTGATGGGATCATTGATGTATTTGCGGGCATCCAACGGAGTCTATTTTGAAGTGGGGGGCACGACAACTAATATCGGTGTCATCAAAAACGGCCGTCCGGCAATCGATTATTCGATCGTTGGTGGACATCCAACCTATATTTCTTCATTAGATGTTCGAGTGTTAGGAGTAGCAGGTGGTTCGATGGTTCGCGCCAATCAAGTAGGGATCATTGATGTAGGCCCACGTTCTGCGCATATTGCAGGTTTGGACTATGCTGTATTTACACCGACAGAAGAAATCAAAGGACCGAAAGTAGTATTCTTTTCACCAAAAGAAGGCGATCCGGCAGACTACGTTAAAGTCGTGATGGAGGATGGCCAAGAAGTAACGATCACAAATACTTGTGCAGCAAATGTATTGGGATTAGTGCAAGAAGAGCATTTTTCTTATGGAAATGGCCCTTCTGCCCGTAAAGCGCTACAAGTTTTAGCAGATTATTGTCAAACTACAGTAGAAGATATTGCGGAACAGATCATGGCAAAATCGTATGCTAAAATCGAACCAGTTATCTTGGAGTTAGCTGAAAAATACCATTTAGAAAAAGATCAGATTTCATTGGTAGGTGTAGGCGGCGGAGCTGCTTCACTGATTACTTATTTTAGTAATAAAATGGGCGTAAAATATTCGATCCCTGAAAATGCGGAAGTGATTTCGTCAATCGGTGTTGCATTAGCGATGGTACGAGATGTTGTAGAACGGATCATCCCATCTCCAAGTAAAGAAGATATTCGTGCATTGAAGAATGAGGCAATGAATAAAGCAATCGAATCAGGAGCAACACCGGAATCAATTGAGATCCATGTTGAAATTGATCCTCAAACATCAAAAGTCACAGCTATTGCTACGGGGTCGACAGAAGTGAAAGCAACTGATTTAACAAAAGAGATCACGCTGTCAGAAGCGTTGGAGTTAGCTGCTGAAGATATGCGAGTTTCTACAGCGGAAGTCGAGGTAATGGAAAGCACACCGTTCTTTTATGTGGTGGGTGAAAAAAAACGTCCGAAAAATGCCGGAGCGATCCGAATCGTAGACCAAAAGGGCTTTATCAAAGTACAGCGAGGGAATGCTGCTTGCTTAAAAACGACTGCTGGCAATTATTTATCTGCGGTAGAAAAACTATGGGAAGAGATGGCAGTTTATCAAACGGAACTGATCGCTCGTCCAGAATTTTATCTCTGTCTGGGGGCAAGGATCTCTGACTTTACTGCAACGGATCTTGAACAGCTACAATTATTGATGGATCTAGAAATCTCTACTTTGGAACCAGGGGAAGAAGTGATTGTTGTTGCTGGAAACATCAAGCAAACATAAACTAAATCGATTGCTCAATGAGTTGTTTACTATCTCAGAGGAAAGTTGGGGGTATTATCAATTCCAAAGAGACATTTTAAGAAAAAAAGTCTCTTTGGAGCAACAAAAAGAATTTATTCAACAAGCCATCATGTGTGGGAAACAAACGGCACGGGCCTTGCGGAAAAAATATCCCCATAAGAACATCATGGAGCTTTGTGGAATATTAGGCACTAACGTAGTGCACTGTAAATCAGAAGCAACAGCTGAACGTGTAACTTTTGCCACCTATGACAAAGAAGAGGGTATCCGATCGATGTTGGAACCTATCCAACGTTTTGTACAAGAAAGTGAACATCCAGATCTAACAACGACCAAAATCACTGATTCGATTTTGGCCCATGAATTATTCCATCATATCGAGATGAGTTATCCATTGATCTATACACAACAAACGAAAATCGAACTATGGCATATCTTTTCTTACAAATATTATTCAACGATTCGTTCCCTGAGCGAAATCGCCGCAATGAGTTTTTCACAGGAAATCAATCAGTTTGGTTTTCATCCATATATATTGGAGGTAGCGATGGTTTGGCCGTACGATCCAGAGCGAAGTGAAAAATTATCGGCAGAATTACAAGAGATCGAACAAAGAAAAATCGAATCTTGAAATAATAAAAAGTTAGCTAGACAGGATAGTTCGATTTTTGGCTATTAAAAAAGACAGTTACTCTCAAAATTAGCGCTGCTATTTTGGGATCATCTGTCTTTTTTAGTGATTTTTTTGTCTGATAGTATTTGCGAGCTAAAGAGGTTGATGTGAGTTTTTAAGGTTTGATGAACCATCTAAAAGGAAATTCAATTGTTCAATAGAATTGACCGATTCTTCTTCTCACATCTCTCGATCTAATCTTTCTCAAAATAATCTGGGTAAGCCTGTCGTACATATTCCTGTTCTTCAATGATCATATGCATATGCATGCTGCAAAGAAAACTCACTTCATCAAGGTTATGATCGATCATGGATTGAAGGAGTGTTTGGTGCTCATCTAAAACACGACCCCAACCCAGTTCTGTAATACTCAACCGTAACCATCTGAATCGGTCAAGATGTGTACTGTAGCTTTCGATCCAATTCCAGATTTCTGATTTTTCAGCAACTTTATAACAGGTACGGTGGAACGCTTTATCTAAATAGAAAAATAATTTTTTATCTTGAGTCGTGATTGCATGATCGGTTTGTTCCAAAATATCTTCTAATATCAGTTGATCCTGTGGGGTCATTTTAGCGCTGCATTCTTGAAGAATAGGATTTTCTAGCTTTTCTCGAGTATAGAGAGCTAAGGATGCAGAACGAATATCGATCTTTGACACGAAGGTTCCAGATTGTGGGATCGTTTTGATCAATTCTTGGTTGCGTAACTGGATCAACGCTTCTCGTATCGGTGTGCGACCGATGGCAAGTTGTTCTTCTAAGACTTTGTCTGAGATTCTGCTTCCAGGTGCTAACTCAGAATAAATAATCTGCTTACGTATTGTTTCGTAAGCCTGTTGTTGTAAGTTTGTGCCAGCCATAAATGCTCCTTTCTACACAATGTTTTACAAGTATTATAACATAAATCGTTTACAGGAAAGAGAGGAGCGAAATAGGTCCAAACAAAAAAATCCAAACATCAAAGATGGACTGATGTTTGGAACAAGAGACTCAATTTTTTAACAAAATGATCAATCAGGTCGTATCTCATGCAGTTGTTTGACACGGCCACCGATCTGTTTAGCAAATGCTTCAGAGTCTTTTTTCTCTTTGAAAATCAACAAGTTATCAGGGTTCTTTTCTCGTGTGCGGCAGCCAGTTTTATCAATGTAACCATGCAATACTTTGACAACATACATGATGATCACCTGCTTTTTTCTCTTTATTATACAAATTGCCCTATATAACACAAGAAAAAAGTCTCTGATTTTCTTAAATAAAAGGAAAGTTTTTTGCGTAGAGAGAAATCATCCGTTCGCCAACTGCGCGTAGTCTTTGAATAGTTGATCCAACTGTGTATCAAAACGACTGAGTTTGACTAATCGTTGCGTATCGGCAGTTAAAAAGCAATGTTTGCTCAAGCCAGTAGTTCGTAACTGATTATCTGCTAAACCATAGATTTCATAGGTGAAATCTAAACGAGTGCCCGTATACTTCGCGATTTTCGGTAAGATACGGACGGTTTCGCCATAGCGAACCATTTCCTTGTATTGGCAAGTGACCTCAAGTACGGGAATGATCAGTCCTAATTCTTCGATTTTTTTATAACTGAACCCTAAATAATCGAGTAATGCCACACGCGATTCTTCTAACCAACGAATGTAATTGCTATGATGGATGATTCCTATCTGATCAGTTTCATAATAAAAAGGTTCTCGAATATATCCAGTAAACAGTTCCATAAAATAACTCCTTGATCTTAATTTTTTTGACTGAAATGATGCATCCATTGTGGTAAGTGCTGACTGATTTGCGTAGGGAGCACAACGTATTGTGATTTGGCTAATTGATCTCCGATATAGCTATGAAGATAGACAGCCGCTGCGATTGTCTGGTCATTCTTGGGGAATTGGGCGAGAAAACCAGCAATCGTACCTGCCAAAGTATCCCCCATTCCACCAGTTGCCATTGCAGCAGAACCTACGGTATTTTGATAAATCATTTTTTGACCATAAATAGTCGTCTGGTGACTTTTTAGTACGACAGTCGTTCCTAGTTCTCGCTGTTTCATGCTATTTTTTTCTTTCGTTTGATCAGCGATCGTTAATGAGGTGAGTCTCTGCCATTCCATTTGATGTGGTGTGAAAACTGTTTGTTTAGGATAAGGAAGTTCTAGCTGTTCCTTTGCAAATAAAGTTAGAGCGGAACCATCCATGATCAGCCATTGTTTTTTAGTTTGATGAGCTAAAATCAACTCAAGTAGATTGAAACTTTCAGGAGTAGTGCCGAGTCCAGGACCTATCAATAAAATGTCAGCTGTTTCAAGTACGGAAAGAATCATTTTTTTATCATGCCAATCGACACACATTGCTTCTGGCAAATGGGCATGAAGAGGGGCTTGATTTTTAGTAGCGGTGATGACAGTTGTCAAACCAGCGCCGCTATTGACTGTAGCTAAAGCGCTCATGATGATTGCGCCGCCGTATTGTTCATTGCCGCCAATTAAAACTGTCCGACCGTATGTCCCTTTATGTGATTCAGCTGGACGTGGAGTAATGACTTTTTGTACCAAACGTTCATCTATTAACATCGAAATGCCTCCTTTCTTGTATTATAGCGTAGATATTTTTGTTGGAAAACTCTTTGGACTAGGAATTGTCAGATTTTTTGAACTATTTTTTTCTTCGATTTATGGTATGATGAACAGGTAGACTTAATGAGTGGAGGATTAACTTTATGACAATCAATTGGCAAAAAGAAGTAGAAGCACGTAAAGAAGACTTGCTTGAAGACTTAAAAAATCTTTTACGTGTCAGCAGTGAACGTGATGATTCAAAAGTAACACCGGATGCACCCTTTGGACCTGGTCCTCGTGATGCGTTGAAACACATGTTAGCATATGGCGAACGTGATGGCTTTGTTGTCAAAAACGTAGATAATTATGCAGGACATATCGATCTTGGTGAAGGTGATGAAACATTAGGGATTTTTGGCCATATGGATGTTGTACCTGCTGGTGATGGTTGGGATACTGATCCTTATGAACCAGTAATCAAAGATGGCAAAATCTTTGCGCGTGGTTCAAGTGATGACAAAGGCCCAAGTATGGCAGCTTATTATGCAATGAAAATCATTAAAGAACTAGATTTGAAATTGTCTAAAAAAGTTCGTTTCGTTATCGGTAGTGATGAAGAAAGTGGCTGGGGCGACATGGCTTATTATTTCCAACATGAAGAAGAACCTGACTTTGGTTTTTCTCCTGATGCTGAGTTTCCAATCATCAATGGTGAAAAAGGAAATGTATCACTTGCTTTGAGATTCCAAGGCGATAACGAAGGTGACTACGTATTGAAATCCTTTGTTTCAGGTTTGCGTGAAAATATGGTCCCTGGTACAGCTACTGCAACTCTTCAAGTACCAGATGCGGATGCAGCGATTGCAATGGAAGAAGCATTCTATAAATTTACTGAAGCAAATCCAGTTAGTGGTTCGATCGAAGCAGACAATACGTATGTAAAAATCGACTTAATCGGAAAAGGCGCTCATGGAGCAAGTCCTCAAGCAGGAATCAATGCAGGGACATTCTTAGCTCTTTTCCTAGATAACTATGAATTTATTGGTTCGGCAAAACAATTTATCCATGTTGCAGCAGCGTATGTCCATGAAGATTTCTATGGTGAAAAACTTGGCGTGGCATATGAAGATGAAAAAATGGGTAAATTAACAATGAACGCTGGCTTATTTACCTTTAAAGAAAATGGAACAGAAGACGATAACTTCATCAACATGAACTTCCGTTTCCCACAAGGTGTGACTGTTGACGGTTTAGAAAGTGATATCTTAGCAACAGTCAAAGAAGAAGGAGCTTCAATTACTCGTGGTGCACGTGTAATGGAACCTCACTATGTACCAATGGATGATCCATTGGTTGCAACATTGTTACAAGTCTATAAAGATCACACAGGTGAAGAAGGTTATGAACAAATCATCGGTGGCGGAACTTATGGACGTCTATTGAAACGTGGTGTTGCTTACGGTGCGATGTTCCCAGGCTACACAGATACAATGCACCAAGCAAATGAATTTATGAGTTTAGACGATCTATTCAGAGCAACGGCTATTTATGCAGATGCCATCTATCGTTTGGCTAAATAATCATTGATTAAAAGCAAAAAGAAACGAATCGTTACGGTTCGTTTCTTTTTTTTGTGCATCAAGTTGATGTCAGTTTATTCGTTTTTTCAAGAATATGCCAAGTGTTACAAAAAGTATACCAATAGTAGGTAAAAGAATTGGTGAACTTGTTTCGTTTGTTTTTGGCAAGGATTTTGCAGAGGCGTTTTGTTGTTCGCTGGCTACTTTTACCGTACTAGTTGCTTGTGGTGCTTCACTTGTTGCTGATTGAGAAAAATCTGTTCCGACATTGTTCAACGTTTCTTTTATCCGTTTGATGCTTGCTTGTAGATCTGTTTTTTTAGAGTCAAAATCAGCCATGACTGCTTTTGCGTCAGTGATTTTTGAATGGATGTCTGCACTAGCTGTTTCGATCTCTGTTTGGACATTGTTTATGGAAGCAGCAGCAGATTGCCCGAAAGCATTCAATTCATCTTGGAGTGCTTTTGCTTGTTGGATCTTTGCATCTATATCATTTTTGGCAAGTTCAGCTTTCGCTTTTGCATCTGCTAGATCTTGTTGGATTTGTGCGTGATCTTTATCTGCTTGGTCTTTTAATGCAGATAAGTCTTGCTCGATTTGTTGATGATGTTCAGCTAATTGATTTTTTGCTTCTTCTAAGGCCTGTTCGATTTCTTTTCTGCGATTTTCTAAATCTTGTAATGTATCCCTGCTTGAAGAAGTTTCTGTAGCCGAGCTATCCGTTTCTGACCCAGTGCTGGAAGTTGTTTCGCTAGTTGGCTGACTGTCCGTAGTTGCCGAAGAAGAATCTTCCGCAATAGTTGTGGTTGTTTCTATAATTTGACTATCAGACGTTGTATCTGCTTGTACTTCTTGTTGAAGAAAAAAGCAGCGGAAAGTCAAGAAGGCTAGTGATACAATAACTATTTTTTTCATAATTTCCCCACTCTCGATACTGTTTACTAACTTATGATTATAGTAAAAAAGGCAACAAATAACTATGAACAATCTTAAGAGTTTGTCTAATTATTACCAAATCATGTTAATGTAAAAAATTTGATTTTAGTATTAAATGCAGAGAATTCCTCTCTTATGATTGAAATATATAAAATTGGTATATAATATCACCGTGTGATATTTTTTCTTCTTTTTACTTTTATTATACTATTTAGACAGTATTTTTTATAAATTTAAAAAAATATGTTCATTTTTATTTTAAAGTGGTATACTCATTTTATTGATTTTTAGATAATTTCTTGAAAGTTTTCAAAAAAGAAATATTTATCAATGATTATTGCATTCATTTAGATGGATGATTGTTCTAGGAGGAAGAAGATGAAAGCTTATATGCAACGAATGGGACGCTCTCTGATGTTACCAGTTGCCGTTTTACCAGCAGCTTCATTGTTGGTGGGAATTGCAAACTGGATCGTTGGAATGGGTGTCAGTAATGCTGGTACTACATTTTTGATGAATGCAGGACTAGCAATTTTAAATCACTTGGCATTATTGTTTGCCGTAGGATTAGCTTTAGGAATGTCTAAAGATAAAGATGGTTCAGCAGCACTTGCTGGACTAGTGGCGTACTTAGTCCCACAAACGGTCTTATCATCTACGTCTGTGCAAGGCCTATTGGGCTTGGAAAAGCTGAGCGATGTGAATCCTGCGTTCAGTACAATGGATAACAATGTATTTATTGGGATCATCGCCGGTTTGACCGCAGCAACGATGTATAATCGGTTTAGTCAAGTTAAATTACCGATGGCGCTATCGTTCTTTAGTGGGAAACGGTTAGTGCCTATCATGTCGGCATTAGCGATGTTGGTTATATCTGGCGTTCTTTTATTCATCTGGCCAAGTGTTTATGATGTATTAGTGGCATTTGGTAAAGGAATCTCACGCTTAGGCTTTGTAGGGGCTGGCTTATATGGCTTTTTCAATCGCTTGCTGATTCCAACAGGGCTTCACCACGCGCTGAACTCTGTTTTTTGGTTTGGTGTAGCTGGTATCAATGATATCGGGAATTTCTTAGCAGGTCAGCAAGCCTTAGATAGTGGCCAAGCAATCGTTGGTCAAACAGGGATGTATCAAGCGGGCTTCTTCCCAGTCATGATGTTCGGCTTACCTGCTGGAGCATTAGCAATCTATCAATGTGCACGACCAGAAAAGAAAAAGCAAACTGCTTCTTTGATGTTGGCAGCAGCTTTTGCATCATTTTTCACTGGTGTGACTGAGCCATTGGAATTCTCATTTATGTTTGTGGCTTGGCCATTATATGTTTTGCATGCTGTTTTTACTGGTATCTCATTAGCTGTCAGCGCCTTTTTCCATTGGACGGCTGGATTTGCTTTTAGTGCTGGTTTTGTAGATTACTTTTTGTCGCTGAAAAATCCTGTAGCAAATCAACCTTTGATGCTTTTAGTTCAAGGAGCTGTATTTGCGGTTATCTATTACTTCGGCTTCCGCTTTGCTATTCAAAAATTCAATCTGATGACACCAGGAAGAGAAGAAGCAGCAGGGGAAGAAACACCTGATATTGCCACGGGTGATGATAAATTTGCTATTTTAGCAACACAGATCTACCAGGCGTTAGGTGGAAAAGAAAATGTACGTGTCATCGATAACTGTACGACGCGTTTGCGCCTTCAAGTTCAAGACACTGACAAAGTCGATCAAGAAAGAATCAAACAGACAGGTGTCCCTGGAGTGAAAGTGATCGATAAAACAAATATCCAAGTAGTCGTAGGTACACAAGTCCAATTCGTTGCTGATGAAATGAGTCGTTTGCAACAAGGTGGAACAAACACAGGCGAATCTATAGCTAAGCCTATGATCGTAGAAGAAAAAACAAACTTACCTGGACAGCAGCTAGCTATTTATGCGCCTTCAAAAGGCGAATTGATTCCAATCAGCGAAGTAGCTGATCCTGTATTCTCTGAAAAAATGATGGGAGACGGTTTTGCAGTTTTACCTGAAGCGAATGAAGTATTTGCTCCTATTTCTGGAACGATCTTAAATGTCTTTCCGACAAAACATGCGATCGGTATTCAAACAGATAATGGACTCGAAGTATTACTGCATATGGGGATCAACACGGTCGATCTTAAAGGCGAACCATTTACGCTTTATGTTGAAGAAGGACAACGAATTGCTCGCGGACAATTGATTGCGGTAGTCGATTTAGAAATGCTTGAAGAAGCAGGTAAAAAATCAGATATGATCGTTGTTTTCACAAACGGAGCAGCAGTCAAGGAACTGGCTATTCGCTCAAATGCACTCGTGCAAGCCAATGAAGTGGTTGGACAGGTAAAAGGATAATTTTAAGAAAAAAAGTGCGAATGACGAGCCATTTCTGGCTGTATTCGCACTTTTTTCTGTAGTATCAGGAACTACGAGCGTGGGACAAAAGTAAGAGACATTTTTGTCTCATTCTTTAAAAACGGATAAACGGTGGTAGCAGAAGCAACTCCTTGGGAAATAAGCCGAAATTCACAAAAATTTGAAAAGCAATTTTCGTTGATTTCTTCTTATTTCTCGGAGTTAAACACTTCTGTCCCAGCCTTTTAGCGTCTAGCGGTTTAACTTAACGGCTGTACCACTACAAGTAACCATTAGCATTCCATTGTCGCTACCTAATACCTCATAATCCATTTTGACACCAATGATTGCGTCTGCTCCAAGGGATTTTCCACGGTCTTCCATTTCTCGGAGTGCTTCTTCACGAGCAGTCATCAATTCGTCTTCATAACTTTTTGAGCGACCTCCAAAAACATTGCGTAAACCAGCACCTAAGTCTTTCAATACATTGATCCCTGTGATTACTTCACCAAATACGATTCCTTGGTAGGACTCGACTGTTCTATCTTCAACACTGTTTGTTGTTGTAATGATCATTCAATCACTCCTTTCTTTAAAATTAGTATACCAGAATATATGGCAAGAACAGAGAGGAATGGAAAATAAAAATCAAAAATTTAGTGATAAGTACAGCGCATCATTTCCCAAAAAAGCCGATTTTATTATATACTGAGAATGTAGGAAAAAACGGGGGATATACAGAAGCTTGTCTTCAAAAAATGAAAGCGGAAACAAACGTACCTGAAGATGAAAGAAGGCGAACGTAAATGAAAAAAAGTATTTTGCTTATTTCCCACAGCCAAAAGGTGACAGATGGTCTGAAAGAAATGATTGAACAAATGCAAAAATCAGAGGATGTCACTATTTTTTCTTTGGGAGGGATCGATGGTCAGATTGGTTCAGATCCAATGAAGATCATCGATGCAGTAGATCAGTCAAAGGATGTAGAAGCGTATCTAGTTTTTGCGGATATTGGCAGTGCGGTACTAAATGCTGAAATGGCCAAAGATATGCTAGATGAGGAAGTGCAAAAAAAATACTACCTTGTTGATGCACCTCTTGTGGAAGGGGCATTTGCTGGTGCAATTACTGCAGGAGTGACGGATGATATCACGCAAATCATAGCGGAAGCGAAAAAAGCCGGACAGAAAGGTTGGTCATAAAATGAAAAAAATCATGAATGAAGCGGGAAATATCGTAGAAGAGATGTTGCAAGGAATTGTGAAAAGTTACCCGGAACTTATCCATCGTGTAGCTGATTCCAGAGTAATAGCAAAAAATGAAGAGGTCGAACAAGTGGGGTTAGTTTCTGGTGGTGGAAGTGGCCATGAACCGGCACATGCAGGCTTTGTCGGAAATGGGATGCTGAGTGCTGCTGTTTTGGGGGATGTCTTTACTTCTCCAACGCCAGACCAAGTACAAATAGCCATCAACGAAGCAAATCAGGGAAAAGGCGTTTTGCTGATCGTGAAAAATTATACTGGTGATATTCTAAACTTTGATATGGCCAAAGAAATGGCTGTGATGGATGACATCCAAGTGGAAAGCGTTGTGGTCGACGATGATATTGCGGTAGAAAATAGCACCTATACTGCAGGAAAACGCGGTGTTGCTGGTACGATCCTGGTCCATAAGATTTTAGGAGATGCGGCTAGAAAAGGGCAATCTTTAGCAGAGTTGAAGGAACTAGGGGATCAAGTAGTGCAGGCAATCAAGACGATTGGTGTCGCTCTTCGCGCTGCTACTGTTCCGGAAGTAGGTAAGCCAGGATTTGAATTGGCAGAAGATGAGATCGAATATGGAGTCGGCATTCACGGTGAACCTGGTTATCGCAAAGAAAAATTGCAACCATCCAAAGTATTGGCTAAAGAGTTGGTTACTAAAATCCTAGTTGATTATACGGAAAAACCGAAAGAAGTCGGCGTTTTAGTCAATGGTATGGGTGGCACACCACTAATGGAACAATTTGTTTTCATGAATGATGTTTTAGCTTTGTTAGAAGCAGAAAATATAAATGTGATTTTTCATAAAGTCGGAAATCTAATGACTTCTCTGGATATGCAAGGACTTTCTTTGACGATGATCGATTTGAAGGATAAAGACTGGCGAGAAGCATTGATAAGTGACGTACAAACAATTTCTTGGTAAAGGATGAATGACAGATGGATATAACGGTAAAAGAGATACAAGAATGGTTGATTAAATTTACAAAAGAAATCAATGAAAACAAAAGTTATCTTAGTGATCTAGATACGCCGATTGGTGACGGTGACCATGGAAATAATATGGGGCGAGGTGTTTCCGCATTTGAAGACGCCTTTAAGAAAGAGGAACCGACAACAATCAGTGACACCTTTAAAGTTCTTTCAATGGCAATGATCTCCAAAGTTGGAGGAGCTTCAGGTCCTCTATATGGTTCAGCATTCATGAACATGATGAAAGCGACAAAGGATGTTGACGTCATCAATTCACAAGAGCAATTAGGGAAAATCATCGAAGAAGGTACAAATGGGATACAAGCAAGAGGAAAAGCTGAAGCAGAGGATAAAACAATGCTAGATGTTTGGTTGCCTGTTACGGAAGCATTAAAAAACAATCAGCTAACCGCAGACGTCATCGAAAATGCCAAAGAACATACTAAAAATTTGGTCGCAAAAAAAGGACGTGCCTCTTATTTAGGGGAACGGGCGATTGGACACATTGATCCAGGAGCAGCTTCTAGTGCAATCTTATTCCAGACATTACTTGATGTGATTCATGGATAGAAAGGGCTATTTATAAACTGTATAAGCCTAACTTTGAACGACAGCATAAACTGTTGCGAAAATTAGGCTTTTTGTTTGCTTTCATGTGTCTACCTAGAGTTTTTTCTGACAGAGGTATTTACCAAAAGTTAAAATCGAGAAGAAAGAATCACTCTTTAGCATGAAAAAAAGAATTTGATCCTGATTAAAATAACGAAACAATCAAAGATGACTTGTGCAAAACAGAGGTGAGAACACTGCTACTTTTAGCAATGTTCTCACCTCTGTTTTACTGGTTATTGTCGGGTCAAAACGTTTTTTTTTGGGCAACTTTATTCGTGGTGTTCAAGAAGCTGTTTCGAAAAATCCATTCTTATTGTCGGCGGAGCTGAACGGCCTTTTCACAACCTTATCTACGGTGTTCAAAGAGCTGACCTTCAACAATAAGTCAAAAAATCTCAAAATATGGAAAGCTATTTCGAGATTTTCATCCTTATTTCTCAGGTCAAAACGCTCTTTTCACAACCTTATCCTCGATCTTTTTGATCATACACTTCTTTGACGTTGATAAATTGATCGAGTATTGGATTTTCTCCTTTTAGGTCAGCTGCGAAGCGGATACCGTCAATGTTGATTCTGGCGTTACGGTAGTAGTCAGTTCCTAGTTGTCCCCATGCAGGAGTTGAGGCATCGACATTGCAGAAGATATCAAATCCTTGTTGTTTCAAGTAAGCAAATTTTTGATTTGCTTCGGAATAAGGTTGCCAATCGCTGATGTCAGCGCCGAATGGATAGATCAGGATATTTGTTTTGCCTAAAATAGGTGCAACTTCATTTTGCCAACGTTCATTATCTTGTTGGATATCGGTTAAAGAAGCTTGTGTCATATTCAAGTGTCCCCATGTGTGGGAGGCAAAACTCCAACCGTCTTTCTTTAATTGATCAGCAACTTTTTTTGCTACTCCGATTTCTTTATTTGTTTTTTCGTTATCACCGTATTCGGATTTTGATGTACGGTAGCCTAGTACACCATTATAGCCTGTTAAAGCTAATGTTCCTTTGGCGCCTTGATAAGAAAAATCGGGATGTTTTTTTATGAATGAATCGATCAGGGGAACCATATCATAGTCACCAACAGTTTCCTTCTTATTGTCGATATAAATATTCTTGATTTGGTTCTGTTTATCGACAATCAACTTACTTGGAAAACCTGAATTGTCCATGTATTCATAATAGCTGACATCGTCTTGCGAAAGAATTAACGGTTTCTTTCCTTCTGGAAGAGAAACACCTGTAAAGGTCAGTTTTCCATCTGTTCCTTTTTTGACTAATCCATTTAGATTAACAAGAACATAGTTATTTTTATATAACTGGTCAATGGTTTTATTGAATTCGGAAATAGTGACCATATAATCTTTATACCCTTGTGCTTGTTGGGTATGAAAAGCCTTAGTTGGATCAACGATCAGACTATGAAAGAAGACGTGTGAGATTTTGGTCGGGTCTTCCCATTTTACCAACGATTCTTTTTCTTTTTTCAAGGTTGCTAACAATTGTTGCGCTTCTTTGGCGTCGTCTTTTTCAAGTAAGGCGATGGCTTCATCATAACGATAACTTGCAGCAAGCTGTTTTGCTTGATCAAGCTGTTTCGTCGTTTGTTTATCTTCAACAGGTTTTGAGCTGCTTGAGTGTTGAGTTGTTTGACTAGCATTTTCTAATTTATTGTTTGTTGTTGCTTGTGTAACAAAAAAGATACTTACACCTAGAATAATAACAGTGCATACAGAAGTGACAGCCAATATGATTTTTTGTGTATGTTTCATTTTATCGTCCCCTACTACTTTTTGATTTCAAAAACCCCCATAAGCTTTTCTTAACCTTTTGAAAAACTTCCCATAACCATTGTAACGAATATAGAAACAAGTGTAAAAGAAACTTTTGTTTTTTTTTGACTTTTCTCTTATTTTCTTTAATTAGAGCGCTTTTTATGAGAAGTACTATTTTGTAAAAGTTATAAAGTGAGAGAGGTGAAAATGTTCGGATTTTCGCTGTTTTTATTTCCAAGAAAAACTAAAATAAAAAAAATTTCACTTTTTTGTTGACAAAGAAAAAATGCCGTTCTATGATAGACACATATTAATTAGATAACAGGCAATGATCAAAACGAAGTAGTTATTAAAGCCAATGTTTCAGAAAGCTAGTGGTTGCTGAGAACTAGTACATGCTTTA
The DNA here is from genome assembly GCF_005236045.1 of Enterococcus sp. VV15. Lineage (NCBI taxonomy): Bacteria > Bacillati > Bacillota > Bacilli > Lactobacillales > Enterococcaceae > Enterococcus > Enterococcus sp. VV15. Next base: position 53,478 of record NZ_QPTY01000002.1, on the reverse strand, counting down.
AAGCGAATTACATTTTAGGAGCCTATGGCAGTGATGCCACGCGACAGCGTTAAATGTTCGAGTGATATGTTTTACTACAAAACATATAAAATGGGTGGTACCGCGAAATTTCGTCCCTTGGTTAATCTTAACCAAGGGACTTTTTGTCGTTTCCACTCAAGTAGTACAAATGAAGCATGCTAGCAGGTTCCTGCTTTCATAAAAAAATTATACGGAGGGCATTAAAATGAATATTATCGATGAATTAACTTGGCGCGACGCCATTAATCAACAAACGAACGAAGAAAGACTTCGTGAGCTCGTTGACGAAAAGAGTATCTCACTTTATTGCGGTGTTGATCCAACTGGAGATTCTATGCACATCGGACACTTGATCCCATTTATGATGATGAAAAGATTTCAATTGGCGGGCCATCATCCATATATTCTTATTGGTGGCGGAACAGGAACGATCGGTGATCCAAGTGGACGCAAGACAGAACGAGTGTTACAAACAATGGAACAAGTGCAACATAATGTAGATGCACTATCAAATCAAATGAGAAAATTGTTCGGAAAAGATGCAAATATTACATTTGTGAATAACTACGACTGGTTATCAAAAATATCATTACTTGAATTTTTGAGAGATTACGGTAAAAACTTCAACATCAATACGATGTTGGCAAAAGATATCGTCGCAAGTCGTTTAGAAGTAGGGATCTCATTTACAGAGTTTACTTACCAAATCCTGCAATCAATTGACTTCTTACATTTACACAAAACATTCGATGTTCAATTACAGATCGGTGGGGCCGACCAATGGGGCAACATCACAGCTGGATTGGACTTGATCCGTAAATTAGAAGGGCCAGAGGCAGAAGCGTTCGGTTTAACGATTCCGTTGATGCTTAAAGCAGATGGAACTAAATTTGGTAAAACTGCAGGTGGCGCAATCTGGCTTGATCCTGAAAAAACATCCCCATTTGAATTCTACCAATTCTGGTTGAACCAAGATGATCGTGATGTAGTGAAATACTTGAAATTCTTTACTTTCTTGACACAAGAAGAAATCGCTGAACTAGCGAAAAAAGTAGAGACTGAACCTGAAAAACGTGAAGCACAACGCCGCTTAGCAGAAGAAGTGACGAGATTCGTGCATAGTGAAGAAGACTTGAAAGAAGCGCAAAAAATAACAGATGCATTGTTCTCTGGAAATATCAAAGAATTAAATGCAGCAGAAATTGCACAAGGGTTTGGAAAAATGCCAAACGTAGAAATTTCAAGCAATCCTGAAAATATCGTGGAACTACTTGTTTCCACAAAAATTGAACCATCAAAACGCCAAGCGCGTGAAGATGTTTCAAACGGAGCTATTAGTATTAACGGTGACCGTGTTACCGATTTAAATTTTGTCATAAATCCATCTGATGCATTCGATGGTAAGTTTGTGGTTATTCGAAAAGGTAAGAAAAATTACTTTTTGGCCAAAGTAGTTGATTAGAATTTAGTAAATTTTTGTCTTGAAAAAGGTTAAGACTATTACAAGATTCCAATTTTGAAACCCATCCTAAAAAGGAAACGCTGGTTGTCGTTAATACAATCCTTGCGAGGGAATTTACTTTTGTAAATTCCCTCGTTTTTTTTAATTTTTTTAAATGTGTAAACAATTTAGACAATTGACGTTTATGAAATTTCTATTAGAAAAACGATTGTGATTTAGTTTACAGAAATAAAAAACAGGTGTAATGTAGGCCTCGACAAAATTTAAATATTTTTTTTAGGAGGGTTTCACATGGAATCATTGTCAAATGATCTAAACCTTAACGCCCTATTTATCGGGGACAAAGCTGAGAACGGCCAAATCTATAAAGCTTTGTTAAACGATTTAGTGGACGAACACTTAGGATGGCGTCAAAACTACATGCCTCAGGACATGCCTATCATTACGCCAGAAGAAAAAAGCAGTGCAAGTTTTGAACACACTGTGAACCGCACGAAAGATGTTTTATCAGAAATTTCAGCACGTATGCGTACTCATTCCGTACCATGGCATAATGCCGGTCGCTACTGGGGCCACATGAACTCTGAAACATTAATGCCATCTTTACTAGCGTATAATTTCGCAATGTTATGGAATGGTAATAACGTCGCTTACGAGTCTTCTCCAGCAACAAGTCAAATGGAAGAAGAAGTAGGATTAGAATTTGCAAAATTAATGAGCTATAAAGATGGCTGGGGACACATTGTTGCCGATGGCTCTTTAGCAAACTTAGAAGGACTTTGGTATGCACGTAATATCAAATCTTTACCTCTTGCGATGCAAGAAGTAACGCCTGAATTAGTTGCTGGTAAAAGTGATTGGGAATTAATGAACATGTCTACAAAAGAAATCATGGACTTGTTAGACAGTGTTCCAGATAAAATTGATGACATCAAAGCACATTCTGCACGAAGCGGGAAAAACTTACAAAAATTAGGAAAGTGGTTAGTACCACAAACAAAACACTATTCATGGCTAAAAGCTGCCGACATTATCGGTGTTGGGTTAGACCAAGTTATCCCTGTACCAGTTGATCACAACTATCGCATGGATATCAACGAACTTGAAAAAATCGTTCGTAGTTTAGCAGCTGAAAAAACACCAATCTTGGGTGTTGTCGGTGTAGTTGGTTCAACCGAAGAAGGAGCAATCGACGGAATCGATAAGATCGTTGAATTGCGTCGCGTACTAGAAAAAGACGGTATTTATTTCTACTTGCATGTAGATGCTGCTTATGGCGGTTATGGCCGTGCGATTTTCTTAGACGAAGACAACAACTTCATTCCTTTTGAAGAATTGAAAGACGTACATTTCAAACATAACGTCTTCACAGAAAACAAAAATTATATTTTAGAAGAAGTTCACAGTGCATATAAAGCAATCGAAGAAGCTGAATCTGTAACGATCGACCCACATAAAATGGGGTATGTTCCTTACTCAGCCGGCGGCATCGTTATCAAAGACGTACGCATGAGAGATGTGATCTCTTATTTTGCAACATACGTATTTGAAAAAGGTGCAGACATTCCTGCTTTACTAGGTGCATATATCTTAGAAGGTTCAAAAGCTGGTGCGACAGCTGCTAGTGTTTGGGCTGCTCACCACGTATTGCCTTTAAACGTAACTGGTTATGGTAAATTGATGGGTGCTTCAATCGAAGGGGCACATCGATTCTATAACTTCTTGAATAACTTATCATTCAAAGTTGGCGATAAAGAAATCGAAGTACACCCATTGACATATCCGGATTTCAATATGGTTGACTATGTATTCAAGGAAAAAGGCAACGACGATTTAGTTGCAATGAATAAATTGAACCATGATGTGTATGACTATTCTTCATATGTCAAAGGAAGCATCTATGGAAATGAATTCTTGACATCACATACAGACTTTGCCATCCCAGATTACGGAAATAGTCCATTACAATTTGTAAATCAATTAGGATTTTCTGATGAAGAATGGAACCGTGCTGGTAAAGTAACTGTCTTGCGTGCAAGTGTTATGACACCATACATGAATAAAGAAGAACATTTTGAAGAATATGCTGAAAAAATCAAAGCAGCTCTTCAAGAAAAATTGGAAAAAATCTACGCAGATCAATTATTAGCAAGCGAAGCAAAATAATCGAATAAGGTGGCTCTGATTCCGTCTGAAAAAGACGGGGTCAGCTACCTTTTGTTTTGAGATTGTCTTTGAAGAAAATCGCTTCAAGCAATAAGTTCAAAACAGCTGAGGTTGTGGAAATAATTGAAATTGACTAGAAAAAAAGCATTGCTTTTTTATTTTTTGATGCGCGCTGAAGTTCGAGTTATCAAATACCTTTGTACGTTATAACAATTTTTAATCAAGCAACCTCTTTGCTTTCGGTTATTGCGACTTGCGATTACTTTGAAGACACCGTTTTTTATCCAAAAAAACAAGGAGAGTGTCAAAAGTGAGTAAATCACAAGTAAGTAAAATGGGTCTAGGGACCTTTGTCGGTCTGACGATGGCATTATGTGCGACAGTTCGAAGTATTCCGACGTTAGCTGCAGTTGGTTGGACATTGATTTTTTATTCGATTTTTGCAGTGTTATTCTTTGCTGGTCCTATTTCAATGGTTTCCGGTGAACTTTCAACGATGTTACCTCAAGAAGGTGGCCCACAATTATGGGTAAAAACAGCGCTAGGAAGTAAATGGGGATTTGTAGTTGCATGGTTACTATGGGTGCAAATGTTCCCAGGGATGGTCATGGTTGCTTCAACATTAGGCCCATTACTAGGAAATACTTTTGGAAATGTGGAACTTGGCAATAATCATTTATTTGTATTAGCTTGTATTTTAGTTATTTATTGGATTATCACTATTTTGAATTTGAAGTTTGATATGGCCAAAGTTGGTGGGAATATCGGTGTCTGGTTAGGCGTATATATCCCAGTTGTGATCATGTTTGTTTTAGGCTTGTTTGCAGCATTCAAAGTTGGTTTGGTATCAAATGGCTATTTAGGTGACTTTTCTTGGTCAAAAGCTTTTCCAGACTTACAACACAGTGATTCATTGAAATATCTTGCAGGTATCACATTTATTTTTGTAGGTATTGAAATGAGTTCTGTTTATATGCCACGCTTAAAAGATGCTACAAAGAACTATACAAAAGGTGTCTTTATTGCTTTGATCGGTTTAGTACTTTTAAACGTGATCAATGCGATGTTAGTTGCAAATGTTGTGCCAAATGGAAAAATGGAATTGGCGAATATTACTCAACCTATCTTGATTTACTGCGATATCCTTGGCTTACCATCGATTATTGGGAACATCTTTAGTTTCATGGTATTCATTGGGGTACTTTTACAGTTATCAGCTTGGGTTACTGGTCCATCAAAAACCATCATCCAAGTAGCACGAGAAGGATTCTTGCCACCAAAATTTGGCTTCCATAAAGAAAATAAATATGGTGTTTCTAGAAATGTCGTGTTAACTCAATCGATCGTTATTTCATTGTTTGCCTTACTTTATGGAGTAATGGATGATGTAAGTGCCGTATTCTTGACGTTAACAAATGCAACAACAGTTATTTATTGTATCGTATATATCTTGATTGCAGTTTCTTTGATAAAAATGAGAAAGAGTCACCCAGAGTTGGAACGTCCTTATCGAATTGGGAAAAATGGAAATGGCTTAGCTTGGGTCGTTAGCTGCATGTTGATCTTTTCAATCATTGCAGTGGTCTTCTCAACTTTAGGAACATCAACATTAACAGATGCATTATTAGTTGCGATCATTGCAATTGTGATGTTTGTCATTCCTTTGATTATCAATCGATTCAAAAAAGATTCTTGGGGAACTGAAGTAGAAAAAAGTATAGAAGAATAATGTGTAGAAAGAAGGTTTTAACAAACCTTTGAGCTGTGTTTGTCATTTTTTTGACCAACTAGCTTTGAAAAAACAAGCCGGATGATCCGAAAATAGTTTTCCCTATTTTTGGGATTGTTCGGCTTGTTTTTGAGTGGGGCTTGTTTAGAATTTCTTTCGTTTTAGCCGATTTGTTCAATCTTCTTTTCTATACATCAATACCTTTTCAACTATCAGTTAGTTGTAACGAGAGAGTGAATTTATACTCGTTCTCAGATGATGTTCGTTGCAAAGCTGCCCTGCCAAAAGAACACCCTGTTTTTCGTGGTAGGGACTTTTTTATTAGAAGAGGGAGACGTACAGTGAATAAAAAAATAGCGTTAAAAGAGAGTATAGCTGTATTAGTTGTATTGCTAGCGATATTGGGTATATTGATTATTGGTTTTCAATTATCCCCACATATCCCGATACTTACAGCTTTTATGTATTTGTTATTTTATGGTCGGTTTAGACGATTCTCTTGGGATGACATCCATGACGGAATTGTAAAAGGGATTACACCAGGGATCATCCCGATTTTGATTTTTCTTTTAATCGGTGTCTTAGTTGCTTCATGGATATTATCTGGAACCATTCCGACAATTATGGTTTATGGATTCCAATTGATTTCTGTCCGCTTCTTTTTACCAACGGCATTTTTAGTTTGTACGATCGTTGGTATCACAGTTGGCAGCTCATTCACGACGATTTCAACGATTGGGATCGCATTCTTAGGTATAGGACATATTTTAGGTTTTAATGATGCGATGACAACCGGTGCTGTTGTTTCTGGAGCGTTTCTAGGAAATAATTGTTCACCGTTATCTGATACGACAAACTTAGCTGCTGGGATCGGTGAAGTCAATTTATTTGAACACATTGCCGGAATGCGGTATACCGACTTACCAGCGTTTTTGATTTCTATGTTATTTTATATTTTTCTTGGCCATAGTAGTCACACAGCTGATCTTCAAGCAATTACTGAGATGATCCAAAATATGAAAGCTGGTTTTTGGATTTCTCCATGGACACTGATTCCATTGCTTGTCTTATTCGGTGGAGCAATCAAAAAAATACCAGCTATCCCAACACTGCTCACTGGTTCGGCTACGGCAATTGTCTTGGCATTTATCCACCAATCTGGATTGACGATCCAAGGAGTAGCCAATATTTTGATGAATGGATATGTTGCCCAAACAGCAGATCCAAAAATCAATGAGTTGCTTTCTAGAGGTGGCATTATGAGTATGCTTAGTTCTGCAAGTTTGATATTACTGGCTCTCGCATTGGGAGGATTGCTGATCAAATATACGATCGTAGAGACGATTGTCCAAGAATTACGAGAAAAGATGGATCGTCCATCACGCTTGATTGGTTTTACAGCTTTAAGCTGTATCGGGATCAATCTTATCGTCGGGGAACAATATCTTTCAATTATTTTGCCAGGAGAAACATTCAAACGTTCCTTTGAGCAAAGCGGTCTAGATAAAAAATATCTGACGCGAACATTGGCTGATGCAGGTGCTACTGTCAATTCATTAGTGCCATGGGGAGTAAGTGGCACATTTATCATGGGTACGATGAAAGTCAGTGCGTTACAGTATTTACCATTCGCGTTCTTTGCGATCTTGGCGCCAATTTTCACTATTATTGGCGGGTTCTTATTGAATCATAAGAAGGAAAAGAGCCAGAATAGGAGTAAACTAAGATAGAAAAGTAATTTATTGTTGCTGCGGTAGTTACTTATATTTAGGGAGTTGAGTCAGTTGGGTGACTTGGCTCCTTTTTTATTTTTAAAACTAAAGAAAATATGTACAAGCATGGGTACTATAAATTAAGAGAGAGGTCGAGACAAATCTAAAAATCAGTCTTTCTACAGACGTTCGAATAAATGGTGTCCAAAAGTCAGGCTTTTCGGAAATTTCAAAAAAGAGGTTGGGACAGAAGTGTTTAACTCCGAGAAATAAGAAGAAATTCACGAAAATTGTTTTTCAAATTTTTGTGAATTTCGGCTTATTTAAGAAGGAGTTGCTTCTGCTCCCACCGTTTATTCATTTTTAATGAATGAGACAAAAGTGTTTCTTACTTCTGTCCCAGCCTCGTTTTTTTCTCCGATTTCTCAAACCTGAACGACTTTTGTCTCGATCTCATCTCTTGGTTATTCTATCTTTTCATTTCAATTTCTACCAGTTATTGCTTGGGGGTCAGTGGCACAACTGTTTCTCTCTTAATCAAGTGATGAGGGATGACTAGGCGCACGCCACTACTGATTTCGTTATGGATCAATTCTTGTAATTTTTGCATGGCTACTCGCCCTAATTCGGAAATATCGATATCGATACTTGTGAGATAAGGATGAGTCAGTGTAGAAAAAATCGAATTATTGAAACTGATGATCGATAAGGTTTCTGGAATAAGATAACCGTACATTTGCGCTAATTGCATCGTGCGAAGTGCAAAAATATCATCGATTACCACAAGTGCTGTAGCACTGGTGTTTTTTAAGATAGTGTCAAAGGATAGATAGTCTTCTGCCTTTTCGATCACAACGCTAGGATGAACATCTAGCCCAGCCATCATCATCGCTTTTTGATACCCGAAATAGCGTTCGAAATAGAGGCTTTCGTGGGTCGTGTTCGTAACGAAAAGAATCTGTTCATGTCCATTTTGGATAAGAAAATCAGTTGCCTGTTTTCCCAATAGTTGGTTGTCGTTATCAACGTAGATGATCTCATTTTCATGCTGATAAGGTTGACCGATCAGGGTGAAGGGAATCTTGTTTTGATACAAATAATCGATGACTGGGTCTTCGCTATCAGAGTACACTAAGATAAAGCCATCGACTTGTTTTTGTAAGTGCATTCTTTGGACATTTTCTAATAAGACATCAAAATTTTTTGCTGTTGCAATGGCTGTTGTCATGTCGTGGTGACGTGCTTCTTCGTTGATTGCGTCCATGATCTCTAAGTAAAAGGGATTACCGATTCGTTCTTTAGAATCAAGTGGCGGCAATATCACGCCGATGGCACTAGAAACCCGTTTACCTAAATTTCTAGCAGTGATATTCGGTACATAGCCAAGTTCATCCATGATTTTTCGGACTTTCTTTTTGGTTGCTTCGGAAATACTTGGATGGTCGTTGATGACGCGTGAGACAGTAGAGGTAGCTACTCCCGCTTTTTTTGCAACATCTTTTACCGTAATTGCCATAATTTAAACACCTTTCTTCTAAATAAAAATCTCTTCTTTTCTGAGCTATTCGTAATCAAGACAAGCAACTATTGAGTATTTGCGATCTGTTCATTCGGTAAAATAGTAAACTGATAGGTCGTATGATTGACCTTTTCTTGGCCAGGGTACAAAGCGATCGAACCGAGTTCGGGTAAATGGACTAGATCCGGAAATTCTTGTGGCTCGATGGCTAAACCATAGTTTGAATGCATATGTTTCCCGTTGATCATAAAATCAGCTTCAAAACCAGTCGTAGAAAACAATACCACACTTCTATTTGTTGTTGCTATAGACAACTGGCGTCCAGATTGTTTTTCTGAAAGACACAGCACCTTTTTTGAACGTTTCGGTGTAGTAAGAACAAAAACGTCATCAAGTCCTTCTGGATAAGCGTTGAGAATTTCTTCGATTGTATGTGGTTTCTTGAAATTGATCGGTAAATCCGCTTGAGTGATTTGCTCGCCTGTTGGTAGTTTATCTTCATCTAATACCAATAGACTTTCTGCTTGGACGGCTAGTTCATGTGTATCAATGTCACGTTTACCATTCCCAGAAAGGTTGAAATAGGCATGATTGGTTGGATTGCAGATCGTCTCGACGGGACTGTTCGTTTTTGTGATCATTTCCAGGCTATTCGCAGTTAGCTGATACGTGATCGTTGCAGTGATAGGTCCAGGATAATCGGAAAAAGTGTCTTGTAAATAAAAGACAACGCCGATCGACTGTGGATTTTTGAACACTTCGACATCCCAGTATTGGAAAGACCATCCATTTGTTCCTCCGTGGATATGGTGGTTGCCGGCATTTTTTTCAAGTTGATGATTCCCCCACGTAGCATTTCGGATTCTGCCTGCTACGGGACCGACTGTGGCTCCAAAGAAACTTTCATCGGTTAAAACATCTGAAAGTTCATCATAAGAAAGTAAGACGTTTTCTAAATGTCCTTTGTTATCTGGAGCAAAGATTTGGTGAATTCTAGCACCATAGTTTAGAAGAACGACGGTCAATTCGTCGTTCTTCAATGTGATTTTTTTTAATTCAGTGTTGGGGATAGGGGTCACTGAAATAGAAGGTTCAGGCATTTGGCTGCCACGTTTTTTTCAAGTAATCGAAAGTCAATGAAGCTGTATCAGGTACGATTGGAATATCCTCCCCAAGATCTTCTGAACGTCCTACGCCAATAGGTTGCGCACCACTAGCGATGATAGCAGCGATTCCAGCTTTTGCATCCTCGATTCCGATGCAGTCACGAGGGGTCAAACCGATTTCTTTCGCAGCAAGTAGAAAAATATCTGGTGCAGGCTTTCCATTAGCGACTTTTGCTGGATCAGCAATCGCGTCAAAGTAGCTTTCTAAATCCATCTTGGCAAGTAGGAAAGGGCCGTTTTTGCTTGCAGATGCTAGTGAAATCTTGACATTGTTTGCCCGTAAGTCTTTTAATAATTCTAAAATTCCTGGAAAAACATCTTTTGGTGTGATCGATTGGATCATTTCAAGATAATAATCATTTTTTCTTTTCGCTAATTCGAGAAATTCTGTTTTTGAGAAGTACTCTTCTTTTTTTCCATGAGCAAGAAGGAGAGTCAGAGAATCTTCTCTGCTTACACCCTTCAATTGTTCGTTGAATGTCCGATCGAAGGGAATACCGATCTCATCACCTAGCTTTTTCCAAGCACGGTAATGGAATTCAGCGGTATCTGTAATGACGCCATCTAAGTCGAATAATACACCTTTAAACATTCGCTTCACCTTCTCGTAATGGAATAGTCAAATGACCAGTAAGCACATACGCTTTTTCGTAGACTTCTAGCGGTAAAGCTTCGCCAGATAAGAGATCCAATGTTACCTGTTCATTTGAAACGGCGATAAATAACAAGCGGCCGCGATAATTGATATGGAATGAATAAGCAGACCATGTTTTAGGTAAGAATGGTGCAAATCTTAATTGTTCATGATCTGTCTTCATTTGCGCGAATCCTTGTACGATAGCAAGCCAACTTCCTGTCATTGAAGTGATGTGTAAGCCATCCTCTGTATCATTGTTATAGTTATCTAAATCTAAACGAGCAGTGCGTTGATACATTTCAACGGCTTTGTCTTCCATGCCTAGTTCAGCAGCTAAGATAGCATGGATACTAGGAGATAGGGAAGACTCATGGACAGTCATTGGCTCGTAAAAATCAAAGTTGCGTTGTTTTTCTTCTTTTGTAAATGAATCATTGAAGAAGTAGATACCTTGTAAAACGTCTGCTTGTTTAATGAAGCAAGAACGAAGGATCTTGTCCCATGACCAATGCTGATTCAATGGCAATTCACTTGCGGATAGTTCCGCTACTGGTTTGAGATCTTTGTCTAAGAAAGTATCGTGTTGAACAAAAATCCCTAATTCTTCATCTACTGGGAAGTACATATTTTCAGCAATTTCTTGCCAATGTCCCAACTCATCGTCGCTGATTTTAGCAGTGCTCTCTTCTTTGAACTTCAAATAATTTTCTCGTGTGTAACGTAGTACCCAACAAGCAATCGTATTCGTGTACCAATTGTTGTTGATATTATTCTCATATTCGTTCGGTCCTGTAACCCCGTGGATCATATATTGATTGTTTCGTTTAGAAAAATGGACTCGGTCTGCCCAAAAACGAGCGATTTCTGCCAAGACTTCTAAACCTTCATTTTTTAAATAGTCGATGTCGCCAGTGTAGTTAGTATAATTATAAATAGCGTAGGCAATTGCGCCGTTTCGATGGATTTCTTCAAAGGTGATTTCCCATTCATTGTGGCATTCGACACCTGTGAAAGTGACCATTGGATATAACGCGCCTTTTAGTCCTTGCTGTTGTGCATTATGGATTGCTTGTGGCAATTGGTTATGACGGTACTTCAAGAGATTCTTAGTGACTTCAGGTTTCGCTAAAGCGAGGTACAGAGGTACTGCGTAGGCTTCAGTATCCCAGTAAGTTGCACCACCATATTTTTCGCCAGTGAAGCCTTTTGGTCCAATATTCAAACGTTCATCTTCGCCATAATAAGTAGAAAATAGCTGGAAGAGGTTGAAACGGATTCCTTGTTGTGCTTCATCGTCTCCTTCGATGACTACATCTGCCAATTCCCATCGTTTAGACCAAGCGGCTGTTTGCTCCTCTTTTGCTTGGGAATAGTGAACGTTCAATTCGTTGAATTCTTTAAAGAGATGTGTCGCTTGTTGCGCTTCAGGGATATCTCGGCTTGTGAAAACCAATACTTCTTTGTCGATTAGAAGTGTTTCATTTTCTGCTAAGTCAAAGGTGAATGAACCTTCGATTGCTAAGGTGCCCTCTTGGTAGCTTGGCGTATATAATTTTCCATCAACGTAATGGCGCATCCCGGCAGTCACTGTAAATTGCTCGATCTCAAAATTATTCGGGATCGTTTTAGTCGTTAAGTACGCTATTTCTTCCTTGACGCCATGATCGATGTCATTCCAAAAGTGTTCATCGTAATTGCTGTCTTCGTTTTGGACATTGCCATCTAGCTTAGAAATAACTTTTACAGTTCCATTTCCTTCCAACATTTCAATGGCTAAGCGAATATAAGCGGCTTCATTTTTGACAATACTTAAAAAGCGCTCGAATGAAAGACGAACTTTGTTTGAAGGGGTAGTGACTGTATAACTACGTGTCAAAACACCGTTTTTCATGTTTAATTCCCAATAAAAATCTTCAGTAGTAAGTGTAGCTAGATCAATCAGCTGATCATCGATAAAAAGATCCATAGCGATAAAATCGACTGCATTGATTACTTTTCCAAAATATTCAGGATAGCCGTTTTTCCACCAGCCAACACGTGTTTTGTCAGGGTACCAAACACCTGCTAAATAGGTTCCTTGGTGATGATCACCAGAATATGCTTCTTCAAAATTTCCGCGCATACCCATATATCCGTTACCGATACTGGTCAATGATTCTTGCAATCGTAAATTTTCTTTATCTAATTTATTCGTGCTGATTTTCCAAGGATCGATCTGAAATAACCGTTTAATTTGTTTCATTGTTCTCCTCCTAGACATTGTCGTTTATACGTCCATAATAAACGCAACCGATTGCGTAAGTCAACTAGAAAAGTGAAATTAAATTTTGAAGTGGATGAAAAAACAAAGTAAAAGTGATCATATCAATATTTACTACTATAATATGGACAGAAATAGTGTATAAAGAACAATTGAATACTTGAAGGAAAAGCATAAAAATACGGAATAAAGCATTTACAAAAAAAGAAACACACGCTATAATAACTAACAACGAAACCGATTGCACAAAGGAGACGAGGAAATGAAAAAAATATTTAGCTTTGAGTTTTGGCAAAAATTTGGAAAGGCTTTAATGGTCGTTGTGGCAGTTATGCCAGCGGCAGGTTTGATGATCAGTATCGGTAAATCGATTCCGTTGATCAATCCTGATCTTGCACCTTTAGTTACAACGGGTGGCGTGATCGAAAATATTGGTTGGGCAATTATCGGAAATTTACATCTTTTATTTGCACTAGCAATAGGTGGTAGTTGGGCAAAAGAACGAGCAGGGGGAGCATTCGCTGCGGGCATCTCATTTATATTGATCAATCGGATCACAGGGGCTATTTTTGATGTGACTAATGAGATGTTGGCAAATGAAGACGCATTTACGCATACCTTGTTTGGCACGAAAATCATGGTCAAAGGGTTCTTTACCAGTGTATTAGAAGCACCAGCGCTAAATATGGGGGTATTTGTTGGGATTATTGCAGGGTTCGTTGGAGCGATGGCCTATAATAAATATTACAATTACCGTAAATTACCTGACGCATTATCGTTCTTTAATGGAAAAAGATTTGTTCCTTTTGTAGTTATTTTGTGGTCAACGATTGTTGCATTGATTCTTGCTATTGTATGGCCGAATGTCCAAGCAGGAATCAATAACTTTGGATTGTGGATCGCAGAGTCAAAAGAAAGCGCTCCGATTTTAGCACCATTCCTATATGGCACATTGGAACGTCTATTGCTACCATTTGGCTTACATCACATGTTGACGATCCCAATCAATTATACGCAGTTAGGTGGTACCTATGAGATCTTATCTGGTGCGCAAGCGGGAACACAAGTATTTGGACAAGATCCTTTATGGTTGGCGTGGGCGACTGATTTGGTCAACTTGAAAGGCGCCGGCGATATGTCACAATATGAATTCGTATTGACCAACTGGACACCTGCTCGTTTTAAAGTGGGGCAAATGATTGGTTCTTCCGGTATCTTGATGGGATTAGCACTAGCGATGTACCGTAATGTTGATCCAGACAAAAAGTCTAAATATAAATCAATGTATTTTTCAGCAGCACTTGCAGTTTTCTTAACAGGTGTAACCGAACCATTAGAGTTCATGTTCATGTTTGCAGCTGTACCTCTTTACATTGTTTATTCCGTGATCCAAGGGGCAGCTTTTGCAATGGCAGATATTCTACCTTTACGTGTCCATTCATTTGGGAACATTGAACTATTGACACGTACACCATTAGCGATCAAAGCAGGATTAGGTATCGACTTGCTCAACTTTGTTATCTGTGTCATATTATTTGGAGTATTTACGTATTTTGTGGCAAACTTCTTGATCAAAAAATTCAATTATGCTACACCAGGACGTAATGGGAACTATGATAACGACAGTGAAGAAACGACTTCAGGTTCTGCAACTAATGCAGATCAACAAATCATTAAGATCATCCATTTGTTAGGTGGAAAAGAAAACATCAAGGATGTAGATGCTTGTATGACTCGTTTACGTGTCAGCGTCGAGGATCCTGGGAAAGTCGGTTCAGAAGAAGAATGGAAACGCGCTGGAGCGATGGGCTTGATCATTAAGGACAAAGGTGTGCAAGCCGTGTATGGTCCAAAAGCTGATGTGTTGAAATCGGATATTGAAGATTTACTACAATCAGGTGCTGATATTCCAGAGCCAACAGTTGAGGCAACAAATAAAAATGAGGAGAATGAAGAGAAACATGTTTTAGGTATCGAAAAAGAATTATTCACTGTAGCAACTGGCGAGGTAATTGCTTTAACAGATGTGAATGATCCAGTCTTTTCACAAAAGATGATGGGCGATGGCTTTGCTGTCATTCCTGCCACTGGTGAAGTGACGGCACCACTTTCTGGTAAAATCGTGAGTGTCTTCCCAACCAAGCATGCAATTGGCATGCAAACAGCAGAAGGAGCAGAAGTTTTGATCCATATGGGACTGGATACTGTTCAGATGAGCCAGCCAGCATTTGAGATCTTAGTTTCTGAAGGCCAAGAAGTAGTAGCAGGAACTACGATTGCTCAGATGGATCTAGATGTAATCAAGAACGAAGGGAAAGAAACGACGATCATAGTAGTCTTTACAGATGATAAAGTCAATGGGCTGACCATCAATAAATTAGGAGACACTGAACGAGGAACAGTGATCGGGAAAATAAACTTGTAAAGAATCACAGAAGTTCATGCGTGTATTTCATATCGAAAGAATATGTTCGATGTGTGTAACTCCTAGAAGTAAGCCGATAATCCCGAAATTGCTTTTCCTATTTCAGGGATTATTGGCTTATTTTTTGAATGAACTACTTTGGGGTCTCTACCTATATCTATATGGATTCAGAAGGTGGGAGCAATGTTTCGACCCATCCCATTAAGAAGGAGAATTATATGAAAATAATGACGTTGAATACGCATAGCTGGTTAGAAGAGGAACCACGAGAAAAATTAAAACAGATCGCTCAAAAAATCTGTCATGAACAATATGATGTGATCGCATTGCAAGAAGTCAATCAAACGATGGACGCAAAACGACTAACTAGTGAGCAGCTGAAGAATTTTAGTCAGGTACAGGAACAAACGACTGTCCGCTCGGATAACTTTGCCTATTGCTTGATCCAGCTCTTAGCAGAACAAGGTGAAACTTACTATTGGAGTTGGGAAATGAGTCATATCGGCTATGCTATCTATGAGGAAGGCAATGCGCTTCTTTCCAAACAACCACTAATTAGTCAAACGTACCTAGTCTCCGAAACAAAAGAAAAAGAGGATTACCATACTCGAAAAATATTAGTGGGTCAAACCTCTGTCAAAACACAATGTATTACTGTAGCAAGCTGTCATTTTTCTTGGTGGGCAGATGAAAAAAGCGGATTTGCATTTGAGTGGAAAGAATTAGAAGCAAGTTTAGCGCCCCTTTCAACACCACTGTATCTATTAGGGGATTTCAACAATCCTGCTGAAAGCAGTGGGTACGATTTAGTGGCAAAAAGTCAGTTGCCTATTCATGATGCTTATCCAATCGCTCAAAAAAAACAAGCTGAAGCAACGATCGAAAAGAGAATCGATGGCTGGGAAAACAATAAAGAGGGGCTACGTATCGACTATATTTATGTACCACAAGATTGTTTTGTTACAAGTTATCAACGTATTTTCGATGGGGAAAATGGCCCGATTGTCAGTGATCATTATGGAGTAGCAGTCACGTTGGAGTGAAGAGAAACGAAGGAATATTATCACAATAAGAATGTGGGACAAATCTAAAAATCAGGTTTGCTACAGACTCTCGAATAAACGACGTCCGAAAGGCAGGTTTTTCGGAAATTAAAAAAAAGAGGCTGGGACAGAAGTGTTTAACTCCGAGAAATAAGAAGAAATTCACGAAAATTGCTTTTCAAATTTTTGTGAATTTCTTCTTATTTCCGAAGGAGTTGCTTCTGCTCCCACCGTTTATTCGTTTTTAAAGAATGAGACAACAATGCTTCTTACTTTTGTCCCATGCTCTTTTTTCTCTAATTTCTCATAAACGATTTTTGTCTCGACCTCATTTTTTTTATGAATGTATCCGACTCCTAATAAACATGATGAAAAAAACCAGCCAACCAATGAAGGTCAACCCAAGGATGAAATAAAAGAAGAGCGGCAAGTCATAATATAAGGTGATCTCATTGATACCATTATGCTGTTTGACGATTGGCGTACCGATGTCTGTCAATTCATAATCTGTCAAAGGTTTGCCGTTTTGCAACAATACTGTACGGTCGTAAACAATGACTGGTAAATGGACTGTTTTCTGACCGTTATTTTTCCACTTGATCGTTAAACGTCCGTCAGGGTGTGTTTTGATGAAGGTTGTTTCACCTTCTAGTATTTCTTCATTGTAACGATCGTATTTATTGGCTGTGGTGTCTTTATAAATCGGTAAATAATCAGGTGTTGTCTTTTGGAAGACGAATAAGCTCGTTGACATGTCTTGGCTGTAAAATGTTTTTCTGGCTTGTTCTGGTGTATCGAATAAATAAGTGTGACGGCTGACAAACGTCTCAGATTCCCATCTGTCTAAATGTTTGTATAAGTTTTGAAGCGTTTGGGCTGAAGCAACCAGTAAAAACAATACGCTAAGTGCCCGATACCACGTTTTCTTTTCCCATTGATTCAGTGCAAGTGCCAAAAAGAGTAAGAAGAGTAACGTAAACGGCACAAAAAAGCGAAATGGAAATTGGATCAAGCTGATAAAAGGCACCTGTTTTTCTACTAAAGTGGTCCAAGGAATCAGACTCGTTGATAGTAAGAAAAAAACGATACTTGAACGAAGTAGTAACTTAGTGAAAGGATCATATCTACGTCGAAACAGTAAGAATAATAAGAAACCAATAAATAGAATCAATGAGAAGATTTTGGGATAGGTCAACCAGTAGCTTCCATCCAAGTTGATTGCTTTTTGACTCATCTCACGATTCACGAAAGGTGGCAGTATTTTGTTGCCGCTATAGACTAGGGCTAAACCACCCCAAATATTCGCAGTCAACACGAAATAGAGCAAGACTGATTTTCCTAATTGCAGCAAAGCCTTTCCTTTTTCGTTCTGATCAAAGAAATAGTAAAGATAAAAAGGAACATACATCAGTGACAGCATCACAGAAGACAATAAATGAATCTGAGTCATCAATGCAATCGAGGCAGTGACCTTAAGAACGGGAAAGCGTCGGTGGACAACAAAATCCACCATTGGAATCATACATAAGGGATAAAAACAAGTACCCCAACTAGTAAAGCCTTGATTGACAGCCCAATATTGGATCGAATAAGTTGTCATGAACAAAACAGAAATAGGCACACTTACCCAGTTTTTGACGTGAACATATTTTAGTAAAGTCAGCATCGACCACCCAGAAATCAGGAAAAGAATAAAATTAGATAAAATTTGGTAATGGAACCAACTACCTGAGAGTAAGACGATCAATCCTTGGAAATAAGCAAATAATGGACCATAGACAGCATTTACGATCCGTCCACTTTGTTGAAATCCATACATTGAAGGGAAATAATGGAAATCCCAATTGGCGAACTGTTCGGCTGCATCATAGAACCGATTGTAGTGAAATGGAGCATCCGCTCCAATAACTAACTTATGTGTAAGGATATTTGGCAGAATAAATAAAATTGCGAAAAGCAAAATTGTCAAATACGGAACATACTTTTTCAATTTTTCATACTCCTTTTTATAGATTAGTTAGCTTTATCATAAAGCTTACGGAAAATTGAGGCAAGAAATTAGAAAATATATGAAAAAGCTTATGAATGTTACAGGAAATTACCAAGTGAATTTGCACAGAGAAGAAGTGTTTTTTTATCAATAAAAAATAAGAATCGGCTTTTCGTTTTCATTTATCCATTAGACATTTATAATAAAAGAAAAAGGGGGATGAAGGTGAGTCTGAGTTGAAGAAAAAAAGATTAGTCTTTCAGGTGTTCTTGCTAATATGTATGTTGATAGGTTTGTTGATCACCCTCTATCCATTCTATAGCGACTCGCTGAACGGTTTTATCGATCAAAAAAGAATCGAGCAAGCACAACAAATATCTATAAAGAAAAAAGAAAAATTAAAAGCACAGATGCAAGAAGAAAATCAACAAAAGGTAGAAGCTGGTCTGGCTCCCGGTGTTGATCCCTTTGACAATCAATTGACCGATACACATTCATCTGCCCAGCTTATCGGAGCAGTCCACATTCCAAAAATCAACGTGAATGTTGCATTATATGATACCTTGAACCAGCGAGTTCTTGAAAAGGGAGCAGGTGTATTACAGGGCACTTCTTTTCCATTGGGAGGTGTGCCATCCCATTCTGTGATTTCTGCTCACAGTGGTTTCTCAACGAGGCGACTATTCACTGATTTAGGAAAGTTAAAAAAAGAAGATCTTTTTATTTTAACTGTGTTGGGAGAAAAGTTAGCATATAAAGTTAGCACTATCCAAGTAGTAGAACCTGATGATACATCTGGGATCAAGCTGGAAAATGGGAAGGATATCGTCACGCTGTTGACTTGTACACCGTACATGATCAATTCGCATCGTTTATTAGTCACTGGTGAACGAGTTCCTTATAATGAAGAAGTCCAAGCAATAGAAAATGATGGAGCGAGAAAAAGTCAATTGATCCAGCTATTGATTCTTTTAGGAGTTGCCTTACTTGTTGGAATGATCATTTATAGTATTTTTCGTACAGTGTATCGTTTCCTGTTGAAGAAACGTCTATTTGATTTTACGTTCATACTCTTGGATAAGAAAGGGATCCCGATAGGCAATCAACGTTTTTGCATGAAAAAGAAAAAAGCAGTCCTCCAACACGGCGTTCCTTTGGACGGGGTTACGAATGAAAAAGGTCAGCTTACTTTTACACAGCTTAAGGGGGATTCTTACTGGCTAGTTCCTATGGAGGAACCAAACCAACGAGTGAAATTTGGAGTCACATGCTTGAACCAGCAACAGATGTTATTTATAAAACGACACAAAAGAACAAGGACTTTGGATAATGAAACGAATCGCTATCAGATCAAAGAATAAATGAGTAATCTTAAACTTTTACTGACTTGATTGGTGGGATCCTGACAATCAAGTCAGAAAAGCAAAAAAGGGCAGGAACAGAAGAGATAACTTCTGTGCTCGCCCTTTTTTGAGTGGTAAGATCAAAGTGATTTTTATTTTTGATCCAACCACACTACATAATCGCTTATTTCACACGTTTGTAATTTTCGTCAAAGTATCTGCCTTCACGGATATCTGCAGGCATACCTTCATAAGGTTCTTCGCTGATGACATCTTCATTATCTACGCCAGCATCGCCCATGTAAGTGATCGTGGCAAATTCTGGTACCAATAATTTTGGATAAGTTTCATATTTTTCACGAGCAGCTTCCATTTCAGCGATGTGTTCATTTTGGAAAGTTACAGTGATTTCTGGGTGTTCTTCGACCCATTTAGGGAAGAATATCGTGCCGTGTAATTTCTTTTCATTTGGCATAAAGTCTAATGCAACATCTGTACCTGTTGGTTCAGTCCAAGTAATTTTAAATACCCCATCAGTTAATTTTACGATGTCAGCTTCCTGATCTTTGACCCAACGTCCTTTAACCATCCCACCATGGATACGGTAATCGACAGTATGGTCGTTTTTTGCATACCATTCATATTCTCAACCGTTGTCATATGTGTAGATAAATTGAATAATTTTTCAAGGAGGAAGACTGATGGCGAGGAAAAACACATTGCGCTATATTTTATTAGGGTTGTTGAGCAAGAAAAGCATGTCAGGATATGAACTGAATCGATCATTTAAAAATGAAATCGGTGAGTTTTGGCAAGCGAAGCATAGTCAGATTTATCCAGAACTGGCAAAAATGGAAGAACGGGGAATCATCGAACATGAAGTTGAAATAACTGGTATGAAATTGGAAAAAAAGATTTACCGATTAACAGAAGAAGGAAAAATATTATTAAACGAATGGATCCATACACCTACGAATGAATTACCAGTCAATCGGGATGAATTTGTGTTAAAGCTGTACTTTGTTAAAGATGTCAATGATCCGGCACTGAGAGAGATCATTGAACAGCAAAGAGATCTCCATGAGGAAAAGCGTGTCCACCTATTAGCACGAAAAGCAGTGATATTCCCTACAGAAAAGGAAAAACATGAGAACTACGGGCATTATCTGATTCTTTCACATGCAATCAATCGTGAAACAGAATATACCAATTGGTTGACCAGTGTATTAGAAGAAAAATGAAAAAAATGTAGCTGATGAGAAAGCCACATCCAACAACTGGAGGAAGGCTAGGCCATCAACTACATTTTTTTTGAATTCTATGAATAAAGGTCAGTTATCAATTGTTTTACATCTGTTTTTTCACCCACAGGCAAAACTTTATACGTTAGTTCATCTGTTTCTTCATCATGAATGATATAGACCTGTGCATCTTCTTTTTTGAAATCTCCAATCAAGAGGACGGTATAACGTTCATCGATCAACTCGATTTCCTTGATTGCTTTAGAGAAAACCTTTCTGACGTGATGCATTTTCTTTTGACGGATCGTTGCTTTTTCCGCGGCTTTCATCAAAGTATAGCCTTCATCTAAATAAAGTTTGATCATTTCAACTTTTACGACCGTTGGCAAACGATATTTTCGAGGACAATTGCTATCTGCTGCGATGGAGTCTATCAATCCTTTTTGTTCCCAATAACGTAATTGTCGAGGAGAAACCCCGACGAGTTCACTTAATTCACTAATTCCGACTAGTAATTGATCATTTTCTAACAATCGTTTGAGAGAAGCACCAACCATTTTAGTCACTCCTTTTGTCCTTCCTGTTTCCTCTATTATACTTTCATTAACTTGTGTGTCAAGTAGGTTGACAAACATAAAAAATAGGACTAAAGTATTCTAGTAGTTTCAGAAAAAATTCAGAAAGAAGGAGAAATATGAGTGAAAATCAACCCATAGATATTTACGGCAAACCATATAATCGGACACTTTTAGTCGTTGTCTTATTGATTGGTACGTTTTGTACGGTTTTGAATCAGACATTATTAACAACAGCTTTCCCTACGTTGATGAAAGCTTTCGATATTTCTGCTTCAAGCGTACAATGGCTTACAACCGGATTCCTATTAGTTAACGGAATCATGATTCCAATCACAGCTTGGTTGATCAATAAGTTTAGTTCAAGAAACTTATATCTTTCAGCTATGTCCATTTTCTTGATTGGAACAATTACTTGTTTTGTTGCACAAAACTTCAGTACATTATTGATTGGACGTTTGATCCAAGCATGTGGTGTAGGGATCTCGATGCCTTTATTACAAAACATTATGTTATCCATCTTCCCACCAGAAAAAAGAGGGTCGGCAATGGGGATGTCAGGGATCGTTATTGGACTAGCACCTGCCTTAGGCCCAACTTTATCAGGTTACATCATTGATAATTATCATTGGCGTGATCTTTTTGGTATGGTTTTACCAATCGTCGTTTTAGTTTTAGTGTTGGCATTCTTCTTAATGAGAAGCGTGATTCCTCTATCTAATCCAAGTATCGATATTTTATCAGCTATTCTTTCAACTATTGGATTCGGTAGCTTGCTTTACGGATTCTCAAGTGTTGGTGACGCTGGTTGGGGCAGTGCCAAAGTAATTGGTTTCTTGATCGTAGGTGTCGTATTTATTGCATTATTCGCATGGCGCCAACTTCATTTGGAAAATCCATTCTTGGAACTACGCGTATTCAAATCGTCTACCTTTACAATTGCGGCTATATTGGCTGGAGTAACAAACATGGCCATGGTGGGTGCTGAAATGGTTGTACCTCTATATATCCAAAATATCCGTGGTGAATCAGCATTCCATTCTGGTTTGATGCTATTGCCAGGTGCTTTGATCATGGGGGCAATGATGCCGATTACTGGAGCCATTTTTGATAAATATGGAGCAAAACGTTTAGCGATTATCGGGATGTTCATCTTAACCGCTGCGACAGCGCCGTTTGCATTCCTAACAAAAACAACACCAGTCTTATATATCGTCGTTCTTTATGCAATCCGCATGTTCGGTATCTCAATGGTTATGATGCCAGTTACTACATCTGGTATGAATGCTTTACCAAATAAATTGATTAGTCATGGTACGGCAGTAAACAATACGTTCCGCCAAATTGCCAGCTCGATCGGTACAGCTATTTTGATCAGCGTATTGACGAATGTGACAAAAGACAACCTTCCAGATAAATCAGTATTGAATAGCACACCTTTAGCTTATAAAGATCAAGCAATCAATGCGACATTATCTGGCTACCATGCAGCCTTCATTGTAGCAATCGTTTTTGGAATCATCGGCTTCTTGATTGCCTTTGCATTGAAGAGAAAAGAACCTGTTCAAACGAAAGCGGGGGATAAAGCATGATAATCGCAGTATTGATCATTAGTTTAATCGCCTTTGCAGCTACAAATGTATTTGCAAAAAAATCATGGCAAACATTCCTATCGTTGGTTTTTGGTTTGATTTTTGTTGCCTCATTGGGTTTGATTGTTGCTAACCTTTCTAACCACTTCGGAATGGAAAGAGTAACAGAAACAAAAACAACGAAAATCGTTTCTAGTGTAAAATCTGATAATGCCAATATGCTTTTATATAAAGCCTTAGGGGATGGAACAGAAAAGGTTTATCTTTACCGCACCGATGAAGATCAAAAGAAACCAAAAGCGACTGGTACCGATAATGAAACAAATAAAGTAGAACAAACAAGTGGTGAAGCAGAGAAAGTATCGAAAACCACTTATTGGGAATATAAGAATGACATGTACAAATTCTGGTTCAATCTAGCAGGTAACAATCATGAATACGACAAACGTGTCAATACATTCAAGATTCCAGCGGACTGGATCGAATTAAGTACAGATCAAGCAGCAAAATTGGCTGAACTAGTGAAACAACAACAAAGCACAATTGCAAATGATGCTAAAGCTTATGTGCAAGAAGGTATTGTTAAAGCGATGACTGAAAATCCAACGATGAGTCAAGAAGAACAAGCAAAATTAACAAAAGACTTAGCCGCAGATTATCAAAAACAAGCTTTAGCGAAATTAGTAAAAGAAGCTAAAGGAGAGTAATCTCTTAACAAAAGGTACAATTCAAAAAGAGGGACTACTTCAAAGTTTCAACAAACAATCCGGATCATTTCAAAGATAACGAAAGTTATTATGAATGGTTCGGCTTTTTTGTTCATACTTCAAAGATCCGTTCTTTAGCGTTGGGAGCGATGATCTATCTCTTTTTTTGGTATACTAAAATAAAAAAAGTAGGAGAAAGCAATGGGAAAAACATATTCTTTTGAATCACTTATTTATTCTTCGGAAGTTGGTAAGGGAGGCGCATACGTTGCTTTTCCTTATGACATCAGAAAAGAATTTGGCGCAGGACGAGTCAAAGTCCAAGCAATGTTTGATGGAGTTTCATATGAAGGTAGTATTGTGAATATGGGTGTGAAAAGGGAAGATGGCAGTATTTGCTATATTTTAGGTATTCGAAAAGACATTCGCAAGAAAATCGGAAAAGACATCGGTGATCGTGTAAATGTAACAATAGAGCAGAGAGAATAAAACTGTAAAATAAAAAACAGATTGGTAAGCAACTGAACAGTCAGTATTTCTGTTTTGGTCTGCTAGTGCCAATCTATTTTTAGTTAGGATGGTTTTTCTCCATTGGTATAATAAAGAGGTTTTTTGTTGTCGAAATGGTGGTTCTGTATCCAAGCTAAAATTCGCTGCCCCAAACTTTCTGCCATGGAAAAAGAGGTATGGATCTGTGCATTCGTAATGTGGTCGACATGGACACCTGAAGTGATAACGCAATTCCCTGGTAGTTCATCTTTAATGATAGCAAGGAGCGATTGTGCTAAGACATCATTTTTATGGAAGCGACCATCATGGCTAGGGAAACGAATCGTTTGCGCTTTTATCTCTTTAGAAAAAGTGGTGACTGTCCCGATATGCGCTACATTGCCACCAGTAATCGTTATCAGTAAATCTTTGCCGATAACTTGTACATTCGCTTGCATCGTAAAAGCTTCTTGTGTGACTAAAAATTGTTTGATTTTCTCCATCTTATTCACCTTACCAACGTCTTGAGGTATCATTCTCGATACCAAATTGATCTAGTAATTTCATTGTATGATGATCCACAAGGTCCTGGATCGTTTCAGGATGATTATAAAAAGCAGGAATTGGTGGAATGATTTGAACGCCAAGACGTGCTAATTTTGTTAGATTTTCTAGGTGAATCGCATTCAGCAGCGTTTCTCGAGGAACGAGGACTAATTTTCTTTGTTCTTTCAATGTCACATCTGCTGCGCGAACAATCAGATTCTCTCCTAAATCAATAGAGATACCTGCAATTGTTTTCATGCTCGCAGGAACGATGACCATGCCGTCTGTTAAAAAAGAACCACTTGCTACAGCTGCTCCTAAGTCTTTGTTCGAATAATGATAATCAAATAGGTCTTCAAATTCATGAAGCGTCATATCTGATTCCAATTTTAAATTTTCTTTTGCCCAAGTACTGATAATACCATGTGTTTCGACTAGTGGGTTTTCTTTTAATTTTTTTACAAAATTGATTGCATAAATGATACCAGAGGCGCCACTTACACCAACCACGATTTTTTTCTTTTTCATTTGGATCGTTCCCTTCTATTTTTTAGTATTAAAGGAAAATACCAATCGGCTCTCTCATCAAACAAGATCAATGAGAAAGAACCAATCGGTAAGGACTCTTAAATGACGTATCATCAGACTTAATTTAAATAGTCTTTCCAGTTATCTACTTCTTTGAATTGTGCACGAATAAAATGCTCTTTCATGTCGAATGGCACGGTGCCATCGAAGATTGTTTTTGCGCTCATCACGCGGAAGCGTATAACGCCAGGATTGTATTGTGGTAACTCTGAAGGGTCAAGTGGATGATTTCTCATACCAGGAATTGCGATGATATCTTTGTCTCCTTGGAAACGAGTGTTGAATGTCCACATAACGTCGTTCATATCAAAGATATCAACATCTTCATCAACTAAAATAACTGTTTTTAATTCTTTGAAGGCGGACAACGAAAGGATCGCTGCTTGGCGTTGGATTCCTTCGTCAGCTTCATTTTCTTTGCGGATTTGCATGATTGTCATCAATTTGCCGCCTCCAGCTGGTGTATTGTAAACATTGACGACTTTGCCAGGAATCGCTTTATCCACAAGTGCTAGAATACTTGCTTCAGTAGGGATGCATGCCATAGAAACATGTTCTTCGCTTGGACCAATCATTGTTTGCATGATTGGATTATCTTTGCGGTGAGTAATGGCTTTTACCTTAACGACATTCACTGCCGGATTTGCATCACCTGTATAACCGGGAAACTCGGGCATTGCTTTTCCTGAATTCGTGTTGATATCTTCTTGCATTGTTTTGTTAGGCATGATTTCTGCTTCAATAATGAATTCTGCTCGGGCAATTCCGACTTCGTTTACTGCAACACCGTCAACGAGTTGAATGGGTTCATTACGTAAAGCACCTGCACACCATAGTTCATTGTAGCCAAGAGGAGTGGTAGGTGGTTCAAAAGTTGTTCCGATGGTAATCGCTGGATCTAATCCAATATTGATCGTAATAGGCATTGGCTGATTCAATTCTTCAAATTGTTTTTGGAAATGGCCGATGTGACGCCCGCCAAGCATGATGTACATGCCAATTGTATCTTTATCTTCCAAAACCATGCGATGGATAGTTACATCACTCATTGTTTTTTCAGGATCAGAACCTAAAACAACGCCCATTGTGATATATGGACCAGCATCTTTGGGTGTATTTTTTGGAGCAGGCAAAATATTGCGGATATCGAAATCTGCGTCTGTTGCAAGGTGGACAACTTCTTGTGCAGGGGCATCCGCTTTGTCTACTTTCACAGGTTTAAGGGGATGCTCAACGGCATCTTTTAAGAAGCGTCCCAATGTACGATAATCATGGTGTAAGATTTGACCAACACGTTTGCGGCTAGCCATTGTTCCGATGTTTACTCGTTTTTCAGGAAAGCCTTTGATGTTGTTGAAGGTCATTGCAGGTCCTTCTTGTGTGGGACGTTTGACCGTACCGCCAGCACCAATATAGCGATATACACCAGATAAATCTGCTTCTGGATCAATTTCAAGATCCGTTTCATGGTATTGTCCAGGAAGAGTTTTTAGTTCTTCGATGACTTTTCTTAAGTCATAGGGTTGTTCTGTCATTTGTATTTCCTCCTTTTTTTCTTTCCTTCTTTATAGTACGAGCCTTAGGGCAGTGAAACAATTCAAGTTATGAATATTTCTATTCCATAGTGGAATAGATACGTATTTTTATCATTCGCTAGTCTGTGATATAATTAAAAGAAAACGATTACAAAAAGATGGAGAGGAAATGACGAAACAGTTTCCAAAAGCAGTACGTGCTGAAAATCTAGTGAATATTTTAAAAGTTAAATTTGAGGATGGCTCAACGAAATTCATACGTACACACTGGGTCGGAGATATGACAGATTCCTTACAATTCGGAAAACATGGTAAAGGGAAACGAAAACTTCTGTTAACAGTTAGTCAAAATATGTGGATTGGTTCGAACATCACTATTGAAGATGATGGAACAGTGGTTCTAAATGGAAAGGATCGTTATGCATCAGAAAAATTGTGGCGTGATGGAAGCAGCTCAATGGCAGAGTTATAGTGAATGAGTTAGAAAGTCAGGAGGTGGAAGAAGTACATAACGTTTTTGAGAAGTAACAAGTTAGGTAAAATATCCTGGTAAAGTGTACGGGGGAAAATAGCCTATTTAAGGATATGAGTGCTAAAAAAAAGACGAACAATCTGACGTTTACTACGAAAAAGATTGTTCGTCTTACTTTATTTTTTGGAATAACTCCGGTGTTTTTGGTATGTGAGTATTTTTCAGGTTTGCTTCATCTTTTGTGATAGAGGGAAATTCAGCGGTTACTGAGTACATTTTTTGAAACATTTGCTGTTACATGATATCCTTCAATTAGGGTGTTAGAAAAGAGGGAATTGAATGAGAGTCGTGATCGTTGGTGGTTCCTTTGCAGGAATCCACACTGCAATGGCACTGCGCAAGCATTGTCCGGATAGTGAAATCATATTGATTGAAAAACAGGCGAAGATAGGATTTATCCCCAGTGGAATCAACTTGCTTTTGAAAAAAGAAATCACTGAGGAAAAGCAACTTTACTGGATGACAAAAGAAAAAATGGAAGCGTTCTACAATGTGGATGTGCGAATCAATACAGAAGTGGCTTCGTTAGGAACAACGACGAACACGCTTATTTTGCAAAACGGTGGCCAGTTGACTTTTGATCACTTAGTCATCGCTACAGGGTCCAACCAGCATTTTAAAACGAGCAGTACAGAAAGCGAATTGATTCGTTCGGTGAGAGATGCTCATTTAAAGGAACCTTTAGAAGAAAAAATCGCACAAGCACAAAAGGTAGCTATTATTGGTGCCGGTCAGGTGGGTATTGAACTGGCGGAAGGATTGGTGGGTCAAAATAAGCAGATCCACTTATATGAAAGCCGAAAAAATTTGTTGTTCCGCTATTTTGATCCTGAAATGGTTGCTACGTTGCGTGAAGAACTGGAAAAAAGAAAGATTCTTGTCTTCTTGAACGAGCAGGTCCAATCATTGGTGGAATCTGAGTCAGTGACAGTCACTACGGATCAGCGAAAAGAACGGTATGATCTGGTTTTATTGGCAAACCACACAAGACCAGATAACCGACTTTGGCAGGAAAAATTGAAACTAAATGATGACGGAACGATCTGGGTGGATGATTACTTACAAACTTCGGCAAAAAACATTTACGCAATTGGTGACACGATCCAGGTGACTTTTCGTCCGACAGAAGAAAAAATGTACGTGTCACTGGTGAATAATGCGATACGCACGGCACATATCGTTAGTCAAACGATCAGTGGTAAACCAACGAAAGACCCGGGTACCTATCGTCCAGTGGGCAATCATTGGTTTGGCTATTTTCTAGGAAGCGTAGGGATAACAGAAGAAGAAAGTATTTTTTATCCCCAACAAATCACAAAAGAGTATCTAACAACTCAGGTTTCTGCTACGAATCATCAGCTAGTAAAGATCAAGATCATCCAAAATGAACAGAAACAGTTAGTTGGTGCACAGCTTCAAAGCAAAGGCAATATTTTCCATCTGTTGGATCAATTTACGCTAGCAATCGAAGAAAGCTGGACATTGGAACAACTTGAGGAACACGAATTATTCTTCCAACCGGAATATCGGATGCTGATCCCTTTTACAAAGGTGGTTGAAGACAAACATGAAGATTGAACAATTATTGGAAAAAAAAGAACAGTTACAACTCTTGTTGTTGAGAGAACTTGTGTTACAGGGTGGCAAGGCCTCTAGCAGTGAACTAAGGGAGAAAGTGAATCTTTCTAAATCAGCCTTTGACCAGTACCTTGAAGATATTGAATGGATCGGCTCGATGATGCGCAAAAAAGTAGAAGTCAAACGAACAGGGTTTCAAGTTATCCTTGAGTTAGGTGATGATACGAGTTTAGAACAGATATGTCTATTCTTGCTTCAACAAAGTTTGAAATTCAATTTGCTTACATATCTTTTAGAACATCAACAAGCATCGATCGTTCGTTTAGCCACTGCATTTAATATCAGCGAATCTTCTGTTTTTCGCAAAATCAAAGAATTGAATCATTTATTGAAAGAATTTTCTCTTCAAATCAAAAATGGACAAATCTATGGGGAAGAACTACAAGTTCGGTACTTTTATTATGTCCTCTTTCAGTTCATCCCAGAATCTCAACGACCTCTTTTCTTACAGAATACACCGGAAAAACGACCATTGATCCTAGGTTTGGAACGTTCGATAGAAACAACTTTTTCAGCGGATGCATCAATAAAAATTGCTTGTTGGTTAGGAATCACGAGGAAACGACTAATGAGTGAAAAAACGACGCTCAAAACGTTGAAAACAAGAAAAATACTTTATGAGAACGATCGGTTGTACCAAGTGATTGATCCAGTCCTTTCGCTTTATCTAAGTCGAACTGCGGCTGACTTGAGTAATTATGAAACACTCATGTTCTACAGTTTTTTTGTGTCATTTGCAGTATTAGATGAGGAACGCTTTTATCAGTATGATTTGACGCGTAGCAAAAAACTGCCGACTGCTGTCTTGGATACATATATCCGAGAAACAATGTTGTGGCATTATCGGCCCAGACGTCTAAAAATAAAGGAAGAAAAGGCTGTGGGTTATCAACTGGCGCAAATCAATAATGAACTGTATTTTTTTGACGGGCATATGCTGATCTACGATCAAGAACATCTATTGGCACAACAAAAAAAGATGTTAGGACACTCCCTCAGTCAGTTACTAGAACGACTAAAAGAAACAACCATTGAACAATTTTCTTCTAAAAAATTTGACGAGACACAATTAGAATATTTGATGATCCAATATGCGAATGTTTTGATGATGATCGATTTTTACATTGCCAAGTCTGTCAAAATCGGGATCGATATCGACACATTGCCGATTTATCGAATTGCGTTCCAACAATTTTTACTTAGAGAACTTAAAGGGATCAGTGGAATCGATATTGAAAATGTGCGTGCAGAAAAATCCTATGATCTAGTAATCACTTTTAATCAAGAAAAACAAAATCAACACTATTATTATTTATCAGAGTTTGCTTCAAACTATGATATCAAAAGGTTAAAACAGAAAATTGAGCAAGAGAAAAAAGCTAAAAATTAAGAAAACTGTCAAAAAAAGTCCAAATCGCTATTTTTTTGGCAGTTTCTTTGAAATAAATGGGTGTAAGATAAAAGCAGATTAAGAAAACGTTTGCAAAAATGGAGGAGATTATAATGACTGAATCAACGTATATCATGGCCATCGACCAAGGAACAACTAGTTCACGAGCAATCATCTTTGACAAAAAAGGGAGACATATCGGCAGCTCACAAAAGGAATTTACACAATTCTTTCCTAAAGAAAGTTGGGTAGAACATGATGCCAACGAAATTTGGAATTCTGTTCAATCCGTCATTGCGGGAGCATTTATTGAATCTGGAATTAAGCCGAATCAAATTGCTGGGATCGGTATTACGAATCAGCGTGAAACGACTGTCATTTGGGAAAAAGACACAGGCCGTCCTATCTATCATGCAGTTGTATGGCAATCTCGTCAATCTGCCGCTATTGCAGATAACCTCAAAAACGAAGGCTATCAAGAATTTTTCCATAAAAAAACAGGCTTAGTGATCGATGCTTATTTTTCAGCGACAAAAATTCGCTGGATTCTAGATCACGTAGAAGGAGCGCAAGAGCGAGCAGAAAAAGGCGAGTTACTTTTTGGAACAATTGATTCATGGTTGGTTTGGAAATTAACAGATGGACAAGCCCATGTGACCGACTATTCAAATGCGAGTCGAACAATGCTATTCAATATCCACGATCTTGATTGGGATCAAGAAATACTTGATCTATTAAATATCCCACGAGTGATGTTACCGAAACCAACTTCGAATTCTGAAGTTTACGGTTACACGCAAGGTTATCACTTTTATGGCAGTGAAGCGCCAATTTCTGGAATGGCAGGGGACCAACAAGCAGCTTTATTTGGTCAAATGGCATTTGAACCAGGAATGGTCAAAAATACGTATGGAACTGGTTCATTCATCGTCATGAATACAGGGGAAGAACCGCAATTATCTAAAAACAATTTATTGACGACGATCGGTTATGGGATAAATGGCAAGGTTTACTATGCACTTGAGGGGAGTATTTTTGTAGC
Organism: Enterococcus sp. VV15; assembly: GCF_005236045.1. Lineage (NCBI taxonomy): Bacteria > Bacillati > Bacillota > Bacilli > Lactobacillales > Enterococcaceae > Enterococcus > Enterococcus sp. VV15. The sequence continues at coordinate 22,130 of NZ_QPTY01000002.1, read as the reverse complement.
TGGGTCATCGATCCAATGGTTACGTGACGGCTTGCAAATGCTCCAAAAAGCGAGTGACTCGGAAGAAGCTGCGAAACGTTCCACGAGTGATGATGAAGTCTACGTTGTCCCAGCTTTTGTAGGTCTAGGCGCTCCATATTGGGATCAAGCTGCTAGAGGTTCGATGTTTGGTTTGACGCGAGGCACAACGAAAGAAGACATCATCAAAGCTACTTTACAGTCAATCGCATATCAAGTAAGAGATATCATTGACACAATGCAAGATGATACAGGAATCAAAATCCCAGTGCTGAAAGTAGATGGCGGCGCATCAAATAATGAATATTTGATGCAATTCCAGACAGATATCTTGAATGTACCGATCCAAAGAGCGGAAAATTTGGAAACTACGGCATTAGGTGCTGCTTTCCTTGCTGGTTTGGCTGTCGGTTACTGGAAAGACACAGATGAGATCAGAGAATTTTATGAAGCTGGTAAAATGTTTGAAGTCGAAATGCCAGAAGAACGAAGAGAAAAACTATATAGTGGCTGGAAAAAAGCAGTCGCTGCTACACAAGCATTTGAGTAAAGGGAGGGAACGTTATGTTTTCAATAGGAACGAGACAAGAAAATATTGAAAAAATGCAACAAGAAGAATTAGATTTATTGATCATTGGTGGTGGGATCACTGGTGCTGGTGTAGCCATACAAGCAGCAGCTTCAGGAATCAAAACTGGTCTGATCGAAATGCAGGATTTTGCAGAAGGAACTTCTTCACGTTCAACGAAACTAGTCCATGGAGGAATTCGTTACTTAAAAACATTTGATGTGGAAGTAGTTGCTGATACAGTAGGCGAGCGAGCTGTTGTACAAAGTATCGCACCTCATATACCAAAACCTGATCCAATGCTACTACCGATCTACGAAGATGAAGGGGCGACGACATTCAATATGTTTTCAGTCAAAGTCGCAATGGATCTTTATGACAAGCTGGCAAATGTGACCGGTACCAAATACGAGAACTACACATTGACTCCCGAAGAAGTCTTAGAACGTGAACCTTTCTTGAAAAAAGAAGGTCTAAAGGGTGCAGGTGTATACTTGGACTTTCGTAACAACGATTCCCGTTTAGTCATCGAAAATATCAAGAAAGCAGCAGAAGATGGCGCTTATCTGGTAAGTAAAATGAAAGCGGTTGGCTTTTTATATGACAACGATCAGATCATAGGCGTTAAAGCGCGGGATTTATTAACAGACGAAGTAGTAGAAATCAAAGCAAAAATAGTGATCAATACAAGCGGTCCGTGGGTAGATAAGATACGCAACTTGAATTTCAAACGAGCAGTTTCCCCTAAAATGCGTCCTACAAAAGGAATCCATTTAGTGGTAGATGCCAAAAAATTACCAGTGCCACAACCAACTTATTTTGATACAGGAAAACAAGATGGCCGTATGGTCTTTGCGATCCCTAGAGAAAATAAAACCTATTTTGGCACAACTGATACAGATTATCAAGGAGACTACACCGATCCTAAAGTGACACAGGAAGATGTGGATTATTTGTTGGAAGTTGTCAACCATCGTTATCCAGAGGCGAATATCACGTTACAAGATGTTGAGGCAAGCTGGGCAGGCTTACGTCCTTTACTGATTGGAAATTCTGGTTCAGACTATAATGGCGGTGACAATGGTTCGATTTCAGATAAAAGCTTTGAGAAAGTAATCGATATAGTCACAGAATATAAAGAAAACAAAGTAACACGTGTAGAAGTCGAAGATGTATTGAATCACTTGGAAAACAGTCGCGACGAAAAAGCACCATCAACGGTTTCCCGAGGAAGTTCTTTGGAAAGAGAACCAGACGGATTAGTGACACTTTCTGGCGGTAAGATCACCGACTATCGTAAGATGGCAGAAGGGGCATTGAAATTGATCCGTCAATTGTTAAAAGACGAATATGGTGTGACAGCCAAAGAAATCGATTCGAAGCATTATCCAGTGTCAGGGGGAGATTTTGACCCAACTAAATTAGAAGAAACAGTCGAAGAATTAACAAAAATCGGTGTTGAAGCAGGATTAGCGGAGGAAGACGCTAGTTATATTGCGGACTTCTATGGCACGAATGCGAAGAAAATCTACGCACTTGCAAAAGATATGACACCATATCCAGGGTTAAGTTTGGCAGAATCTGCTCGCTTACGTTACGGATTAGAAGAAGAAATGGTCTTGGCACCAGGTGATTATTTGATTCGTCGAACAAACCATTTATTGTTTGAAAGAGATCAATTGGATGCAATCAAACAACCAATCATTGATGCAATCGCCACATACTTTGCTTGGTCACCAGAAGAGAAAAAACGTCAAGAAAATCGGTTAGAAGAATTGATTGCTGAGTCGGATTTACGTGACCTAAAGGAGGAGAAATAAATGAATGCAGAGATGACCCAGATCATGGGTGAATTCATTGGGACGATGATTTTGATTTTACTAGGTGATGGTGTTTGTGCGGCAGTCAATTTAAACAAGAGCAAAGCGCAAGCTTCAGGTTGGATCGTCATTGCATTTGGTTGGGGCATGGCTGTAACGATGGGTGTCTATATTTCTGGATTTATGGGACCAGCACATTTGAATCCAGCAGTATCTTTAGCTATGGCAATGACAGGAGCAATCGGTTGGAACCTCGTGATCCCATTTATTATTGCACAAATGTTAGGAGCTTTTGTTGGGGCGATTCTTGTTTGGTTAGCATATCTACCACATTGGGGCGTAACAAAAGACCAAGATGCTATTTTAGGTACATTTGCAACTGGTCCAGCTATACGTAATTATCCAGCTAACTTTATTACTGAATTGATTGGCACATTTGTCTTGGTTTTAGGGCTACTTGCATTTGGACAAAATGCTTTTGCAGATGGTACAAATGTATTTGCTGTCGGTGGATTGATTTTGGCTATCGGGCTTTCATTAGGCGGACCTACCGGATATGCGATAAATCCAGCTCGTGACCTTGGTCCACGCATTGCTCATGCAGTATTGCCGATCGGAAACAAAGGAACTTCAGACTGGGCCTATTCTTGGGTGCCAGTAGTTGGACCAATGGTTGGCGCTATTGTAGCAGTGGGAGTATACATGTTGATGGTCTAAGACGTTTGAATGTGGGACAAATCTAAAAGTCAGGTTTGCTACAGACTCTCGAATAAACGGTGTCCAAAAGTCAGTCATCAAAAAAAGTTTGGTAAAATAAGAGCAAATAATCAGATGCCGACGAATCGGTTCTGATCATTTGCTCTTTTGCTTGATTCAAATAGATTTAATTTGAGAAATCAGTTATTTGTTAATTTATTCAAGACATCCTTAGGGATTTTTGATTCTTCAATCGCAGATGGTCCCTTTGTTATTCGTTTTTTACTTACTTCAGCCGTGATGTAAGAATTTGGTTCTAAAGGCTGTGGTTTTTCAGAAGAAACGGCGTAGGACATGTCAATTTTTTGACCACTCTCAGTGACAAAGGTCAATTGATAGTCATAAGACTTTAAGTTATCCACTTTTTTTCCTTGATTATCCAGTGTATCTTTTAGTGGTGGAAATGTTTCCGGTATTTTTGCGTAGGCTGTTTCACTTTTATAGGTTTCTTCATAGTATTTATACCCTTTATATCCACCGAAGGCTAATAGCAAAAGGACGATTACAGCAATTACTTTTTTCATTGATTCACACTCTTTTCGTTTTTTCTTATTATCTATTAAACGCCAAATAAAGGAAAGCGAAACAGGTAACAATTTTGTTAGTTGAACAAACAAATTTCTTTGTTTGGTAAAAGCAATTTTTTGTATTAGTTGACAGGTAAAAATAAAGTTGATATAGTTGGGGTGAAAATAAATAAAACCTAGATGAATGAGGTATTTTGATGAGTGTAGTAGGTATCTAACGTAGTCAGTTGAATAGCCAATAAAGCATGAAGCTTATTTGGTGTGCGTATAGATGATACCTGTCAAAACCAATAGTTTGTATTCAACAAGGACGGGACATGTCTTATTTAAGTGGATGTCCTGTTCTTTTTATTTTATTGCTAGGTCTTATTTATTTGGGACAGGTATCTCTTCAATAAAGGAGAGAATATGAAAGATACACTCAATAAATTACAATTCGAAGAAATTAAAAGTGAAGTCAAAAAACGAGCTATCGGGAATCACAGTAAAGAACGAATCGATGAAATGACTATCCAAACAAATCTGCAAACTGTTCGAACCCGACAAACAGAAACGAAAGAAGCACGGCTCATCTTAGAAAGTAATCAGCATGTTCCATTCATGGGATTGACGAGGATCGATGCATTAACAGCGCAAGTGAAAAAAGGCTTGGTTTTGACTCCCTCAGAATTGATCGAGTATGCTGACTTTTTAAGAAGTAGTCGGTTGATTACGAAATTCTTTGAAAAAAATTGTTATCAGACACCGCTATTGTATGCGTATAGCAAAAATATGCCCAACCTAGTTGAAATCGAAGAGTTGATCTATCAACAAATCAAGAATCAAAAGGTAAGTGATGATGCTTCGCGACAGTTGCGAAAGGTACGAAAAAAGTTGCAAGTGACAGAAAAGGAAATCCAAGATCGCTTGTTGAAATTTTTGCGGCATCCCGCGAATAAAGAAATGATTCAAGAAACGATGATTGTTCGAAAAGGAGATCATTATACGATCCCAATCAAGGCAAGTTACAAAAACAAGATACCTGGAAGTATCATCGAGCAATCCAACAAAGGAACAACTGTATTTATTGAACCGACAGCTGTCGAAAAAGCAAGTGGGCACTACCAACTACTGAAAGCAGAAGAAATTGCAGAAGAGTACCAAGTGTTGGCAGCTTTGACTGGTGCATTGGCTGAGAAAGAATATGCAATTGATTTGATCATTGAGACTGTCACACGTTTAGATATTCTTTTTGCTCGGGCAAAGTATAGTCGGGAAATCAAAGGTGTCACGCCTATCGTCAATAAATCGGAATATATCAACATTAAACAGGGAAGACACCCTTTGTTGACAGGAAAGGCTGTCCCATTGGATTTTGAATTGGGGAAAGATTATCGTGGGTTAGTGATCACTGGCGCGAATGCCGGTGGAAAAACAGTCGTTTTGAAAACTGTGGGACTACTTACCCTCATGGCAATGTTCGGGTTGCAAGTACCAGCAGATGAAGGTACAGAGTTAGCAGTCTTTGATGGTGTTTTTGTCGATATCGGTGATCAACAGAATATTGAAAATGCCTTGAGTACGTTCTCTGGTCATATGCACAATATCGCAGCAATTTTAGGTAAAATCAAAAGGAATACGCTGGTTTTACTAGATGAGATCGGTAGTGGGACAGAGCCAAATGAAGGGGCAGCTTTGGCGGTGGCTATCATGGAAGCAATGTATGAAAAAGGCGCTTTGGTTGTTGCAACTACGCATTATGGGGAAATCAAAAAGTTTGCCAAAGACCATGAAGACTTTATTCCTGCGGATATGGCATTTGACCGAGAAAAATTGAAGCCGAAGTATCTTCTGCGAGTTGGTGAAACTGGCGAAAGCCAAGCGCTGTGGATCGCCAAAAAAATGGAGATGTCTCCAGAGCTTATTCAACAAGCACAACATTATATCCACAATAAGGCCTATCAAACAAAGAAAAAAGCATTCCAAACGCTCGTCCAGAAGGAAAACGTGAAAGAAAAATTGGAACGATTTTCAAAAGGGGATCGAGTATTCTCGACCATCCATCAAAAAGAAGGTCTGATTTTTGAAGATCAAGGAGAAGACACATTGATCTTTTACTTGGACAGTGAAAAAATCAAAGTCCCACGTTCTCGTGTGACTCTAAAAAGGCGCGCAGAAGAATTGTACCCAGAAAATTATGATCTGGACAGTCTATTTACAGATTTCAAAACGAGAAAATGGCAGAGGGATATCGAACGTGGCTCGAAAAAAGCCCACAAACAATTAGCTAAAGAAGCGCGTGAACGTCAGAAAAATCAGCGAAAAACGTAAAATACGGATACCCAGCGGCAAGGTAAAAATTGGCACATCTATTTTGTTAGGTTAGAATAGACTAAAGTCTATTTAAGGGGCTGTAAAAGATGAAGCAACTATCCAATTGGCGTAAAGAAATACGAACGATTCCCAACCTATTATCTCTTTTTCGTGTTGTGGTATTACCTTTTTATCTTTATCTTGTCGCGCAACATTCTTTTTATTTAGCTGGCGTGATCATCGCTATTTCAGGTCTTATTGATTTTTTAGACGGTTTTATTGCTCGCCGTTTCAATCAAATCACGGAATTAGGAAAAATCCTTGATCCTGTGGCTGATAAATTGACTCAATTGTTTTTGATTCTGTCCATGGCATGGCAACGTCCACTGATTTGGCTCGTATTAGGTCTATTCATTGTCAAAGAAGGCTTTATGTTACTGGCTGGAATCATTGGTCTCAGGCATCATGTCAAATTAGATGGTGCAAAATGGTATGGAAAATTAGCGACCGCTGTCATCTATGCAGGAATGGTAATTTTGTTACTTTTTCCTGACCTCACCGGCAGAGGGGTCAACTGGATATTTGGTGTGATCACTTATTGTTTGGCACAATCATTTGTGCTGTATATAGGTACCTACCGAAAATTATTAAAATCAGTCGATGATTAAAAACAGAGGTCGAGACAAAAGTCGTTTAGGTTTGAGGAATTTGAGAAAAAAACGAACAATACGCTTTTTGTATTGCTCGTTTTTTTAATTTCAGAAAAGCCTGACTTTTGGATGCCGTTTATCCGAGAGTCTGTAGCAAAACTGATTTTTAGATTTGTCCCATATTCTATTTTTATTTCATTATGGTTTGATATAAGAAAAGCCTTTTTCTTGTAATTCAATCAGATCTAAAACACCCGTTGGTACGACGACCACTTTTTCAGGTAGTGCTTTTTCACTGATCTCATTCGCACGTAAAGCGTTAGCGCAAGCATGGAATGTTATATCTGGTAATGCGAGGAAATCCGCATTCTGGTTATCAAGATAGCCTGTTATTCCGTGACCGTTAACAGTAACGATGCTCTCTGTTTTCGGTGCTGCTTTCAGTAGATTTTTGACGTTTTGCTCCGTTTCGAGCCACTTTGCTGTTTCGTCGATGTGAAAGACAACTTTCATTGTTTCGCTCCTTACTTTTTGATAATCATATTGATTGCTTGTTCCATTTTTTTTGCTTGCTCCTCTGGACTATTCTCAGGGTGTTCCAAACAATCCTTGAGATTTTCGGCAACGATCATCCCCATGACACGATCAATACTGGAACGAACGGCGCTCAACTGCGTAATAACATCCATACATTCTTTATCTTCGTCGATCATTTTTTGGATGCCGCGTATTTGACCTTCCGTGCGCTTTAAACGATTCATAATGTTTTTGTTATCGATTTCCATCTTGAATCCTCCTTGTTGTTCTATTTGGATAATACCCTACATAGGTATAGTTTGTAAATAAATAGGTCGATTTTTTAATTTAGGAATCGAATAGTTGACAAATATCAGTATATTGTGTTGAATATACCCCGTGTGGTATTTTAAAAAATTAAACGAGGTGGCATAAAAATGATGTTGTTCCAAACGATAAAATCTATTACAATTGCTGAATTAAAAGGAAAACTGAAAAGTTCTATTCAATTGATCGATGTGAGAACGCCAAATGAATACCGGGGTGGGCATATTCGTCAAGCCAAGAATATACCGTTGCAAAGAATCAATAGTTTTAAAGGAGATCAGACAAAACCTGTTTATGTGATCTGTCAGTCAGGTATGCGAAGCAAGCAGGCAACGAAAGAATTGAACAAAATGGGCTATCAGGCGATCAATGTACGTGGTGGCATGAATCAATGGTTGGATAAAACAATAGGAGGTAAGTAAATGAAAGTAGTGATTATTGGTGGTGTAGCAGGAGGAATGTCTGCAGCAACTAGATTACGCCGCTTAAAAGAAGATGCAGAAATCGTCGTTTTTGAAAAAGGACCATTTGTTTCATTTGCCAATTGTGGACTGCCCTATTATGTTTCGGGGGAAATTGACGAACGTGAAAAACTTTTAGTCCAAACACCTGAGACGTTAGCTGCTCGTTTTCAACTTGATGTCCGTCCAAATCATGAGGTCACAGCTATTTTAACGGATGAGAAAAAAGTCGAAGTACAGCATGATGGAAAACGGACAATGGAATCATATGACGTACTTTTGCTTTCTCCAGGAGCAAAACCGTTTGTACCACCTATTGCTGGTCTGTCGGAAGCGAAAAACGTCTTCACCGTTAGAAATGTACCAGACATTGATAAGATAATGCACGTCCTTGATACCCAACTAAGACAAGCAGTAGTTGTCGGTGCAGGATTTATTGGGCTCGAGATGGCAGAAAATTTGACCAAACGAGGACTTGAAGTAACAGTTGTGGAGAGTGCGCCACATATTTTGCCGACCTTAGATGAAGAAATGGCTGCATTTGTTCATGCAGAATTAGAAGAAAAAGGTGTAACAGTCAAAACGAATCAAGCGGTCATCGCTTTTGAAGAGGAAGGCCAGTTATTACGTTTGGCAGATGGTACCGCTATTTCTTCCGAACTGACGATTTTATCTGTAGGAGTAGCTCCTGACAGTACATTGGCAAAACAAGCCGGTCTAGAAACTGGAATCAAAGGCGGTATTCTCGTTGATGAATATTATCAAACGAGTGATCCTGCTATTTATGCAGTAGGCGATGCAATCATCGTTAAACAACAAATCACAGGTGAGGACGTGTTAATTTCGTTGGCCTCCCCAGCCAATCGTCAAGGACGTCAAGTAGCAGATAATATCGCTGGCACTGCACGAAAGAACCAAGGAAGTATCGGTACGGCAATCTTACGTGTATTTGATCTGACTGCAGCTTCTACAGGATTAAATGAACGGGCAGCTAAACAAGCAGGTCTCTCTTATTCAGTTATCCATGTCTCAGGAAAGGATCATGCAAGTTATTATCCAGACGCATCTGATCTTCTTTTGAAATTGATCTTTGATCCAAAAACTGGCGAAATCTACGGAGCACAAGGAATCGGTGAAAAAGGCGTGGATAAAAGAGTAGATGTTCTGGCTACTGCAATCAAAGGAAAGTTAACCATTTTTGATTTACCGGAATTAGAATTGACTTATGCGCCACCCTTCGGTTCAGCAAAAGATCCGGTGAACATGTTAGGTTATGCAGCTATGAATGTTGCAGAAGGATTAAGTGAGCCAATCCAATGGCATGAATTACCAGAAGATTTGGCCAATGGAAAAGTATTATTGGATGTGCGAAATGAAGGTGAATTAGCCAATGGCGCATTTCCGAATGCTACAAATATTCCTTTGCACGAGTTACGTTGTCGCTTGAGCGAGTTAGAGAAGAACCAAGAATACATCGTAAGTTGCCATAGTGGACTACGAAGTTATTTAGCTGAACGTATCTTAAAACAAGCTGGTTTCCATGTTCAAAATTTAGACGGCGCATTTGCTCTATATCGTGCAGTACGCCCAAATGAACTCGTTTATCCGCATCAATAAACGAGTCCTTCTATTTTTGTCGTTTATGTGTATCGAGTGTGGGGTAAAAAGGTTTTTTCCTTTTGTCTTACACTCTTTTTTTAGGTATGTTTTAAAAACGTTATTTTAATTTATTAAATTTTACTTAACTAGATACAAAGTAAAATACATCAGTTATTCTTCAAGTTACTATAAAGATGTAATTGGTGTTTTTGACTGAAAGAATAAGTAAGTGTGAAATCAAGAATGGGTTGAGAAAATAGTACTTTTAAAGGAGTCGAGAATGAATAAAAGAGTTAAAAGAGAAGATGTTTCAAGTCTTTTGATAAAAGACAAGTATTTCGCAAAGGGGAACGGTTGGTTAAAGATAAAACAAACAGTCATTGTGATAATTGGATGGAGTGCAGTGGTCGTCCCATTTATCTGGGTTGGACTTTCAATAAATGCTTCTGCAATGGGAGAAGGCTTTCGATTTCATTATTTTCCTGAAGAAAGTCGGACGGCTTACTTCTTATTTTTCTTACTAGCAATTGCATTTATGGTATTTATTATAGTATTCCTTTTAATGACACGTTGGAATAATCGAAGATATAAAAAAATGCTGCGAAGTGAAAAAATGTATGATGAACAAAAATTAGAGAAACGCAAAGAAATTCTAGAAAAAGAGTATGCACAACGATTTGGTTCAAAGGAAGAGCGGGAAGCAGTTTGTTATTATGTTGTTTCTGAAGAGCAAAATCTTGAAAAAGATCTAATCAGTAACCTCTATGAAAAAGAGGGGGTGGACTAAAATGACATCGATTATCCATTCAGGTAGTGAATTAGTGAATCAAATTGTAACGATAGGCTATTATTTACTTGTTTCCTATCCTATCTTAGGTAGTTTTGGTTGGTTTATTGGTGTGTTGTGTTATACGTTTCTATTTAAGTATAAACAAATCGATTGGGTAGAGATTCCCAGCGAGGTCGAACCGTTCATTACGATTATGGTACCAGCCCATAATGAAGAAGTTGTGATTGAAGAAACAATCAATTATTTGATGACTAAAATCAACTATGAAAATTATGAGGTTTTAGTCACTGATGATGGTTCGACAGATCAAACACCAACTATTCTTGCACGTTTACAAAAAAAGTATTCTAAACTTCGAGTGATCCGTATTGATAAAAATAAAGGAAAAGCACATGCTTTTGATATTGGGATGGCATTTGCTAAAGGACGACTAATCTTAAGTAATGATGCCGATACCGTTCCGGAACCTGATGCTTTATCAAGGTATGTGAACTATTTTATTCGCCCAGGTGGCAGAAATATCTCTGCTGTTACAGCCAATATGGATGTGAAAAACCGTACCTCGCTATTAGGCAAGTCACAGACGGTAGAATTTTCTAGTATTGTCGGGATCATCAAACGAACGCAATCTGCTGTTTTTGGTGGACTCTATGCCTATAGTGGAGCCAATACAATGTACCGAAAAGATGCATTGATCGATGTCGGAGGGTTTCGGCAAGATCGTGCTACCGAAGATATCAGTATCGCTTGGGATCACCAGCTAAATGGTTGGATTTCTATTTTTGCACCAAAAATCATTTTCTTTATGGAAGTACCGACCACGTTACCTATGCTTTACCGTCAAAGAAAGCGTTGGGCAAAGGGTGGTACAGAGGTTTGGCTAACAAACTTTAGAAAAGTATTGTTCCATCCATTTGAAAATCTAGGGCGAACGATGATGTTCATTGATCAGACATTGAGTATTTTATGGTCGTTATTCTTCTGTATTTCCTTTGTCGTATTTCTTGTTTTGATGGGAAGTTATATTTACCAAGGGAATACGGAACGGATTTATCAAACGCTGACAATCAGCTTTGTCTTTGTTTGTTTCGAAATGATTTCAGGGATCTTCCAATTGGTGGCTTCTCTTTTAGTTGATGATCAAGGAAGGAAATTAAAATATCTGCTATTTGCTCCTTTATATATGCTCCTTTTTTGGATGGTGAACGCGATAACGATCGTGACAACCTTTATTCCTGCGATTAAAACAATTTTAGGTTACGGCAGTGGGACATGGACAAGCCCAGAACGAAAAAGTGAATAGGAATTAGTCTCAAGAAATCAGAAGGAATTCACAAAAATTTGAAAATCAAATTTCGTGAATTCCTTCTGATTTTTCGGAGTTATATACTTCTGTTCCAAACGTTTCTCCATTATTTTTCGTATGAGGCAATTTACTGATTTTGGTAAAAATCATTGTGACTTTCTTCCTCAGCAAAAGGCTCTACATGAACATCCGTTTCGTGGACTTGAAATTTCTCTAATAAAACCTGTTCGATGCTATCAGCGATAGTATGGCTTTCTTTTACAGTTAGATTGGAATCCATCAATACGGTGATATCAACATAGATATTTGAACCATAATTTCGTCCTCGAATATCTTTCACTTGTCTTACTTCAGGAATTTTTTCAATTGTTTCTTTATAACGAACAAGTTCAGCTTGATCGAAACCGTCGGATAATGAAAACGAACTTTCCCTAAAAATATCAACAGCCGTTTTTAAAATCAGTAGTCCGACAACCATTGCTGCTAGTGTGTCTAACCAACCCAACTGAAAGGATGCAGCAAAAACAGCAATTGCTGTACCGATACTTGTCCAGGCATCGCTTCGATTATCTTTTGCTGCAGTCAGAAGCCCAGGACTTTTAACTTTTTCGGCTAACTTTTTGTTGAAGTAATAGACGATGTACATAAGGATAGCGGAAAAAATACCTACGATCGCAGCAGTAATATCGGGACTCCCCGTCTCCTTGTCCATGAAAGAACGAATGGACGAATACAGGACCTCAATCCCTACCAGCAACATGATAAAGGAAGTCACTAGGCTGGCAATATTCTCTGCTTTCCAGTGACCGTAACGGTGTTCATTATCTGCAGGCTTCCGAGAAATCCGAAGGCCGATCAATACAGCAATCGATGCAAGGATATCTGTAAAATTATTCAATCCATCTGCTCTTAAAGCTTCAGAATCTGCGATATTTCCGATAAAAAGTTTTAGGATCGATACGATGATATAAGCCAGAATACTGACGATAGCACCTAATTCGGCTTGTTTCAATTGTTGGTATCTTTCGTTGTTCATAAATGTTCACTCCAAAATAAAAATATTTTACTATCATATAATATTTTGAGTGTCTATTTAGTAAAGTGTGTAAAATATAATAGTTTTGGAGTAGCGAAATTCTGTACTATGCATCTCTTAAATCCATCCATAGTAAAGTCGAAGAAAGATTTTTTGCCAACTAGAAAATCAGCAATGGAACATTTCAAACATGAAAAACTATTTTTCTCTGTTCATTCTTATTGCTTGATGCAGAACAGCCTTTTCACAACCTTTATGCATATGTTTTGAGCTTTGCTTTTCTCCGTGTTAGGGTGGGATTGTACCGAATAAGAAGGAGGAAACTGACACATGGCAAAAATAGATTTACCACAAGTCGAAACTCATCTTTATATCAACGGCAAATGGCTGGAGGGATCGGAAGGTACTTTTGAGGTTAAGAATCCTGCAACTGGGGAGATATTAGCCACTGTTCAAAAGGGTGGAGAAAAGGAAACGAAAGAGGCAATTCAGGCGGCTAATAAAGCGTTTGAAGGCTGGTCACAAACTTCTCCTGCAGAACGAGCAAAATTAATGAATAAAATGGCAGATCTAGTAGAAAATGATAGTGAACGATTGGCAAAAATCATGACGATGGAACAAGGAAAACCGCTAAGTCAAGCGGCAGCGGAAATCCAAACTAATGTGGAAAATCTTCGGTGGAATGCGGCAGAAGGACAGCGTATTTTAGGGGAAATCGTTCCTTCACCAACTACTAATCAATGGCAAGTCCGGAAACAGCCAGTGGGAGTAGTAGGAGCCATTACTCCTTGGAACTTTCCTTCTAATATGATCATTCGGAAGATATCGCCAGCAATCGCAGCGGGTTGTACGGTGATTTTAAAACCCGCAAAAGCGACACCGCTTTCAGCACTAGCGCTAATGGAACTATTTGATCAAGCTGGATTTCCTGAAGGAGTCGTCAATATCGTAATGGGGGATTCTTCAACGATTGGTAAGATCTTATCAGAATCTGATGACATTCAAAAAATCACTTTTACAGGTTCAACCGAAGTAGGCCAAATATTAAATGAACAAGCGGCTCCGACATTGAAAAAAGTTTCAATGGAACTCGGTGGGCATGCTCCATTTATTATTTTCCCTGATGCGGATTTAGAATTAGCGACAGAGATGTTGATCAAAACTAAATTTATCAACAATGGACAAGTGTGTACGTCACCTAATCGAATCTTTATCCATAAAGAGATCAAACAAAAAGCAACAGATCTTATCATGGAAAAGATGAAAGGTGTATCTGTAGGTAATGGGTTAGACGATCCAACAACAGGTCCGCTGATCAATGAAGAAGGAATCGAGAAAATCGAAGAACAACTGAAGGATGCAGTTGATAAAGGGGCACAGATCCTTTGTGGTGGAAAGCGCTTGACAGAAGGCGAGTATGCGAACGGCCTTTTCTTTGAACCAACTGTTTTAGACGGTGTAACAAAAGAAATGGCGATTTTTTATGAAGAAACGTTTGGACCGGTCATTCCACTGATTATATTTGAAGAGGAAGATCAAGTAATCAAGGATGCCAATGATACGATTTTCGGCCTGGCTTCTTACTTCTTCTCGACCAATATCCACACAGTCGATCATGTCAGCAATCAACTGCAATATGGGATGGTGGGAGTAAATGATACAGCGATATCTAACTCTGCTACGCCTTTTGGTGGGGTCAAACATTCCGGATTCGGTCGTGAGAATGGAATCTATGGTGTCGAAGAATATATTGAGGTAAAATTTGTGACGATTCGAACGGCTAAGTAAAAGCACAGCAAATAGAAGAATACGAAAATCAGAGGAGGCTGGGACAGAAGTGTTCAACTCCGAGAAATAAGAAGAAATTCACGAAAATTGCTTTTTAAATTTTTGTGAATTTCGGCTTATTTCCGAAGGTGTTGCTTCTGCTCCATCCTCTTTTCGAATAATCGATGTACGTAATTTCACTAAAAAAAGTCAAAAAACTCCAAAAAACGTAAGAAGTAATTTTGGTTTTTTTGACTTTTTTCTTATAAGTGAACACTTATTTCTGAGTCTTGCTGTCTATCAATTCTTTTTGATATTCATGATAAACATGATAAAGATTCAATTCGTATTCTTTTTTTGCGTTTGTTACTACGGTGTCTAAAATCAGCCCGGTAACTAGTGAAAGTAAAGCCAGTATCATCAATCCAGTACTCAAAATAGCCGAAGGTACCCGTGTGATGAAATGGGTCAACATATATTCACGAAGAACTGGTACGCCAGTGAATAGACCAAATAAAAAGAAGAAAAGTGTCCAGACCCCAAAGAACATCAGCGGTTTGTAATCTTTGCACATTTTGATGATCATCATGATCACTTTAAAACCATCGGAAAAAGTATTTAACTTTGATTCACTTCCTTCTGGACGATCGCGATAATCAATAGGGATTTCTACTAACTTGAATTTTTTATCTAATGCATGGATCGTTAGTTCCGTTTCGATTTGGAAACCAGAACTCATGATAGGGAAGCTTTTGACAAAAATTCGATTAAATCCACGATAGCCAGTCATGACATCGCGTATTTTCGTTTTATACAGTTGCGTGATCGTATTTTTAACTAGATTATTACCGAAATCATGGAAAGGACGCTTGTTTTCATCAAAATACGTACCGTTTGACAGTCGGTCACCAATGACCATATCCGCTCTGCCTGAACGAAGTTGATCGAGTAACTCATGGGCCGCTTCTGCTGGATAGGTATCATCACCATCGACCATTAGATAATAATCTGCTTCAATATCAAAAAACATTTGCCGAATCACATTTCCTTTTCCTTGGCGAGGCTCTTTTTTAACGATTGCACCACACTGTAGGGCTAGATCATACGTGTTGTCTGTCGAATTATTGTCATATACATAAATGTCTGCTTGTGGTAATTCGCGTTTAAAGTCTGCAATGACAGTCGAAATCGTTGCTTCTTCATTGTAACAAGGAATTAGAACAGCAATTTTTTCTTGTTGTTCCATTTTTCACTCTCCTTAAATCATCGAAAACACATTTTCCTTTTAAGAATACCGTATCATTTTCGTAAATACTAGTATTCCTAGAGAAAATTAACTTCTTTTTTAGCGCACTTCATAAAGAAATCCCTACGAAAAAACGAAGATGTTTTTTCAGAGAAGGGATAAGAAATCAATTCTATACAGTTAAGCAAATTCACTTTTTTTTCGTGTAATATCTAAAACAGTACCTGTGTAGGCATCTGCTAAGAATTCATAGTAGACAACTTCACCATCTTCGATTCGTGATATACCACCTCGATATGCCTTCGAATGGATCGCAAATTTTCGAGTAGGTTCTTTTTCAAAGGAAATCCAGGAACCTTCAATAGAGCCTTCTTTTAAAAATGATTCTTTGATTTGATGCAAGACTTCATCCGCAGATAAGGTCTTTTTTCGATGATACCAAATAGTTGAAGCAACCCCGCTTAACAATCCAAGTCCGATTCCCACAGCAAGACCGCTTTTAAAATAGCTTAGTTCGCTTTCTTCATACATACGTCTTACCTCCTTTTATATCCAATAGCTTCTTTGTGTTTATTCTACCATACTATGGGTTTTTCTTTGAAATAAATAACCACCACTTGTGAAAATAAGTTATAATAAATCCAAGTGATTGGCTAAAATCGCTAAGGTTTGCGTCAATCAACAATAAGTTTGAGAGGAGCATAGTCTGAATTTTAGACGAACTTTATATGGACGAAAAAACATTTCAACGTATCAAAGAACTAACAGAACTTCAAGGAACAAGTGGCTTTGAGCAAGACATCCGGGATTATATGGGCGCACACATGGAGCCTTTAGTGGATGAATTACAACAAGACGGGCTAGGTGGGATCTTTGGCTTACGTCACCATGATGATGCGGATGCTCCGCGCGTAATGGTTGCGGCACATATGGATGAAGTTGGCTTCATGTTGACCCAGATCCAAGAAAATGGTTTATTTAAAGTCGTACCTTTAGGTGGATGGAATCCTTATGTCGTTTCTGCCCAACGTTTTACGTTAAAAACGTCAACAGGAAAAAATTATCCATGTATTTCTTCCTCTGTACCACCACATTTATTACGCGGTACAAGTGGCCAAAAAGCAGTTGAAGTCACAGATATTTTATTTGATGCGGGCTTTGAGTCACGTGAAGAAGCAATGAGCTTTGGCGTATTACCTGGTGATACGATCGTTCCTTATGCAGAAACAGTCAAAACAGCCAATGGAAAAAATATCATCAGTAAATCTTGGGATGATCGTTACGGCTGTACAATGGTCTTAGAAGCTTTGGAAGCATTGCAAAATGAAACATTAGGGCATACTTTGATCGCTGGAGCAAATGTACAGGAAGAAGTGGGCTTACGTGGCTCTAAAGTTTCTGTCAACAAATTCAAACCAGATCTTTTCTTTGCAGTTGATTGTTCAGCAGCGGACGATACAAGAACAAAGAATGGCACTTTTGGTCATTTAGGGGAAGGGACATTGATGCGTATCCAAGATCCAGGTTTGATCATGTTACCTCGTCTACGTGAGTATTTATTGGATGTTGCTGAAACGAATCATATTCCTTACCAATACTTTGTTTCAAAAGGCGGAACTGACGCAGGTGCGGCACATACTCAAAATGAAGGAATCCCAAGTACAGTGATCGGTGTTGTAGGGCGTTACATCCATACACATCAAACGATGTTCAGCATCCGTGATTTTGAGGCAGCCAGAGAAATGCTGATCCAAACATTAAAAGGGTTAGACAAATCAACTGTTGATACAATCGTATATGGAAAATAAAATATAAGAGAAATGGAAAGTAGCGTATTGCTGAAATATTTATTTTTAACGATACTCTAGAAAACCTTAGAGGCTGGGACAGAAGTGTTTAACTCCGAGAAATAAGAAGAAATTAATGAAAATTGCTTTTTAAATTTTTGTGAATTTTGGCTTATTTAAGAAGGAGTTGCTTCTGCTCCCACCGTTTATTCGTTTTTAAAGTATGAGACAAAAATGTTTCTTACTTTTGTCCCACGCTGAAACATACCGAGTCTATTCCATATCTCTTAGAAAATAAGCCTCAACAATCCGAACATAGCTTTTTATGTTTTTAGGATCGTTAAGGCTATTTTTGTAGGATCTGAACACATTTTTCACAATTTAGGCTTTGGGTTGGTCAGTTTTGGATAAAGGTGTATAATCTAGATGTAAGAAAAAGAAAAGAGGTAAACAGATGATTATTCCTGAGGGTTTAGAAGAATTAGCTAGTTATGTGGAAAAAGGAAATAATATCTTTTTCTTTACTGCAGATTGGTGTGGGGATTGCCGCTTTATCAAACCGCAGATGCCAGAGATCGAAAATGATTTTTCTGGATGGAATTTTATTGAAGTTGATCGTGACAAATACATAGATGTAGCCGCTGAGTGGAGCATTTTTGGAATTCCAAGTTTTGTCGTCATCCAAGACGGAAAAGAATTAGGCCGTCTGGTAAACAAAGACAGAAAAACAAAACAAGAAGTCGAGGATTTCTTAAATCGTGTGATTGAGGGTTAACATCTGCTAGGAGGGATCAAGATGGAACAAGAATATCAAAATATTTTAGTCGGTATCGATGGTAGTGAACAAGCACTTTTAGCGTTTAAAAAAGCGGTCGAAGTTGCTCGAAGAAATCGAGGTACTGTATACGTAGTGAATGTGATCGATCAACAATTTTATAATTTTATGGGATATGCCCCAATCGATCAAACAGTAGTGGATCAACAAACAGAAGCAGCAAAACAAATGATTGAAGACTGCAAAGCTTACGGGAAAACCGTTGATTATCAAGATATTGAAGGAATCATTGCCTACGGTTCGGTTAGAGAAACAATGGCAATCAATTTACCTAAAAAATATAAAATCGATTTGATCATGGTAGGACAATCAGGTCTAAATGCAGTTGAACGCTTTATGACTGGAAGTGTGGCAAGCTATGTCATTCGTCGAGCACCTTGTGACGTCTTGATCGTTTCAGATGAAGAAGAAGCGGCAACAAAAGAATAAGAACATGCAAAAAGCGTGTTAGCGCATTGTTTATTTGAATTTTTAAGAGGCCGGGACAGAAGTGGCTAGATTCAAGAAATAAGAAGGAAATTCCAAAAATTATTTCTGCAATGTTTGTGGGATTTTGGCTGATTTCTTGAAAAGGCTACTTCTGGAACACCGTTTATCCGCAAAAGAGTGTGTGACAAGGATTTCGTCATACCCCTTTATTTTTTTTTGAATCAGAAAATACTATAACGTATGGCAAAAAGGTCTTATTTTTTGGATGAAAAAAATCTCATGCATCGATCAACAATTTTTGTTAAGATAAGTGACAGCAAATGATACTGGAGGAAAAAACATGATTTTTGCTTACAATAAAGCACATGTCGGTGATACTTTGATGGTGATCATAGCCGATGATAAAGGAACGGAAAATAGCGTTATCCGCAAAGGAAATGTCGCACAAGTAAAGGATGAATCAGGACAAATCGTTGCCTGGAATTTTTTCCATCTTTCCGACCATCTCGTTATTGAAGGAAACGGACAAGTTGAAGTAACGAAAGAACAATTAGCCGAATTGAACCGATTAGTAAAAGAAGCAGGCTTCACGGAAACACTCGTTGAAGATAATGAGCCTAAAATCGTTGTCGGCTATGTCAAAACTTGTGTCCCACATCCTGACTCAGATCATTTATCAATCACGGAAACACAAGTAAGCGATAGTGAAACATTGCAAATCGTTTGTGGAGCACCAAATATCGAAGCTGGACAAAAAGTTGTTGTAGCGAAACCAGGTGCGATGATGCCTGATGGAATGATGATTTGGCCAGGTACTTTACGTGGGGTAGAAAGTTTTGGCATGATCTGTTCTGCGAAAGAATTGCAGTTGCCAAATGCCCCAGAAAAGAAGGGCATATTGGTATTGCCAGCAGATGCAGTGATAGGGGAAGATTTCTTAAAGACCCGCAGTGTTTAACATAAAAAAATAATTTTTGATGTGAAAAAACCTCCCAAGAAAATGATGATTTCTTTGGGAGGTTTTTCGTTTTGGGGAAGACGATAGTTTCTATAGTTAATGGAATCAGTTTCCTGAATTCGATGATTGGTTTTGTTTTAATGCAGATTGATCGATCGTCAATTCAACTGTAGCAGTTTTTTCATCTTTTTCTTGGTAATAAGTGATTTTTACTGTGTCACCAACTTTTTTCTTATAAAGAGCTGATTGTAACTCAACTCCAGATGAAACTTCTGTATCATCGATTTTAGTAATTACATCATATTGTTTCAAACCAGCTTTTTCAGCAGGTGTTGCTGGTTGGACACTTGCCACGATCACACCATTTGTGACTGAAGAAGGAATCTTCAAGACTTGTTCTTTTTGCTGCGTTGAAACATAAGATAAATCGTACATCGTAATTCCTAATGCAGGACGGGTCACTTTACCATCTTTTTCAAGTTGGTTGATGATATTGACTACATCATTACTTGGGATTGCAAAGCCCATACCTTCAACACTTACTCCAGATGAAGATTCAGAAGTAGTAGCGATTTTACTTGAGTTGATCCCAATCACTTGTCCTTCAATGTTGATCAGTGGACCACCTGAGTTACCAGGATTGATTGCAGCATCTGTTTGGATCGCATTGATATTTACAGTTTCGTTGGATTCATTTGTACTTGTCACTTGTCGGTTCAAAGAAGAAACGATACCCGATGTCACTGAATTGGCATATTCGGAACCTAAAGGAGAACCAATTGCAATCGCAGGTTCACCAACTTTTAAAGCACTAGAGTCGCCAAATGAAGCAACTTTATCCACTTTATCTGATTGGATCTTCAATACAGCTAAATCAGAATAAGCATCAGTTCCAACTAATTCTGCTTTGACTTTTGTCCTATCTTTGAGCAAAACTTCTAATCCTTGTTGCCCATCAACTACGTGGTTATTTGTTACGATATATGAAGTGTTGCCCTCTTTTTTGTAGATCACACCACTCCCTTCACTAGAAGCTTCTAGATCACTATCTTCAGTACTTTGTTGCTGTTGCCCAAATAGTTTGCCAAAATCGTTCGATTGATTTTGACTTTGCAAGTTGATAACGGAAACTACTGCATCTTGTACTTTATCTACAGCACTAGTAATATCTGAATCTACATTCACTTTGACATTTTCTACAACAGTTTCACCTGCGGAATTCTGGTTACCCCCAGTACTCGTATTGGAGTTACCGTTTCCTAATGCAGCATAAAAAATACCCGCTGTTAACAATCCTCCAATCACACCACCGACTAAACCTAGTCCAAGTTTGCGCCAAAGACCATTGTTTTTCTTTTTCATTTTTGATGTCACATCTTTTCTATCCATGTGGCCTGCCTCCAATTATTATTTTCTTTTATTTAAGTATAGACCTATTTGTTAAATTTAGTCTACTTTGAGACTATGAACTTTTTATGAAAAAGCTTAGGAAAAATCATTGATTTCAGATGAAAAAAATAAAAAAATACTTTTCCACAAGATATGTGTAAAAAACACGGTATAAACTGAGGAAAAACAAGAGTATTTTTTATCCACAATATGTTGATAAAGTGGATAAAACTGTGAGAAACATATGTTTGCTTAAGAAATACTTATAAAATAAGCAAAGAACACCTCTTTTTCTGTGGATAAACCTGTGGATGTTGTGTATAACTATGTGGGAATCTTTATAAAAAATAAATCCGTCATTCCATGTCCTATCCGGAACGAAATTCTATTATAATGGAAGAAGAAATCAAATAGAGGAGTACGAGAATGTGAATATCAAAATAATTTCAGTCGGGAAATTGAAAGAAAAGTACCTGATCCAAGGAATTCAGGAATATGTTAAAAGATTACAGGCCTATGCCAAAATCGAATTAATCGAAGTACCCGATGAAAAAGCACCAGAAAATCTAAGTGATGCCCAGATGCGCCAAGTGAAGGAAAAAGAAGGAGCACGAATCTTAAGTAAAATAAAAGAACAAGAATACGTCTATGCCTTAGCTATTGAAGGAAAAAATCCCACTAGTGAAGCATTTGCCAAGCAAATCAATCAATTAGGCATCCAAGGAAAAAGCCACCTTGTTTTTGTCATCGGTGGTTCATTAGGACTAAGCGAGGCAGTCATGAAAAGAAGCAACACCCAAATCTCCTTTGGCAAAATGACTTATCCACACCAACTGATGCGTCTGATCCTCGTCGAACAAATCTATCGTGCCTTTCGGATCAATACAGGGGCTCCGTATCATAAGTGATGTGTTGGAGGAATAGTTGAAATAAGAGAAACATATCATAAACTTTAGCAGAAAGTTTAAGGTTGAGAAGTCAAGTCCATAATCCTGTGTAAAATACTATACAATGTTTTACCGGTCTCTCATTGATCAAACTTAATATATTTTC